>JAUZOU010000188.1 GCA_030706285.1 Bacteroidota bacterium | reverse complement strand
TGCCTCGTTGCCATCCTTTATACGGCCGAAGTATTGGGCCAATCCCATTACCCGGGCCAACAGGCAGAAAAAATAACCCTGAAGGATAACATCCGCACTGAAGCAACCGCTTTTGACCTTCAGGACGTGCGTCTGTTGAACAGCCCGTTCAGGCAAAACATGGAACGTAGCAGCCGTTGGTTATTGTCCCTTCCGGTCAACTCATTACTGCATAGCTTCAGGACAAATGCCGGCATATTCAGCGGTAGGGAAGGCGGCTATTTTGTCACCAAAAAGCTGGCAGGCTGGGAATCACTCGATTGTGATTTGCGCGGACATACCACCGGACATGTCTTGTCGGCGCTGGCCCTGCAATTTGCTTCCACCGGGAACGAGCTGTACAAATCCAAAGCCGACAGCCTGGTAAAGGGGTTGGCCGAAGTCCAGGCAGCCCTCAATCAGAGTGGCTATCTGAGTGCCTATCCGCAACAGCTCATCAACCGCAACATTGCCGGGCAAGGCGTCTGGGCACCCTGGTATACGCAGCACAAAATACTCTCCGGACTGATTGATCAATACCTATACTGCGACAACAAACAAGCCTTGGATGTAGCCAAAAAAATGGCCACCTGGGCTTACAACAAACTAAAACCATTGACGGCCGAACAACGCACCGTGATGCTGCGAAACGAATTCGGAGGCATCAACGATTCGTTTTACAATTTGTATGCCATAACCGGCAATCCGGACGACCGGTGGCTGGCTGAATTCTTTTACCACAAAGAAGTGCTGGAACCCTTGCAACAAGGAGAAGACAACCTGAATACCAAACATGCCAACACCTTTATTCCCAAGCTGATTGGTTTGGTACGTGACTATGAACTGGAAGGCAATCCGGTCAATCTGAAAACCGCCGATTTCTTCTGGCACACGGTCGTCAATCACCATATATTCTGTACGGGCAGCAACAGCGACAAGGAACATTTCTTCCTGCCGGACCATCAATCCGAACACCTGTCCGGTTATACCGGCGAATCCTGCAATGTGTACAACCTGTTGAAACTTACCCGGCATTTATTTTGTATCAAACCGGATGTTGTTTACGCCGATTATTATGAAAAAGCGTTGTACAACCACATCCTGGGTCAACAGGACGACAAGACAGGCATGATCGCTTATTTCCTGCCGATGCTCCCTGGTGCTCACAAAGTTTACAGCACGCCGGACAGTTCGTTCTGGTGTTGTGTAGGAACCAGTTTCGAGAGTCAGGCAAAATTTGGCGAAGCTATTTATTATAAAACGAGCAAAGGATTGATTGTCAATCTATTCATCCCATCCATACTGACATGGAAGGAACGTGGCCTGGTCGTCAGGCAGGAAACAGCCTTTCCTGAAAATGGTACGACCAAGTTGCTGATCGAACAAAGTGGAAACCAAAAAACGACTATTGCCATTCGTTATCCGTCATGGGCCATCT
Source organism: Bacteroidota bacterium (assembly GCA_030706285.1). Lineage (GTDB taxonomy): Bacteria > Bacteroidota > Bacteroidia > Bacteroidales > UBA1402 > UBA8389. The sequence continues at coordinate 4,683 of JAUZOU010000188.1, read as the reverse complement.
GGGGCGCTACGGTAAAAATCAATGGAAAAAAAATAGCGCTAAGGCAACAGCCAGGAAGTTATATCGAGCTGAACCGGACCTGGAAAGCAGGCGACAACGTGGAAATCAACTACACTATGCGATTACATCTAGTCAATACGCCAGACAATCCGGACTTGGCAGCCATTGCTTACGGCCCCATCATTCTGGCCGGCGAAATGGGGACTGAAGGCATGCAGAAGCCGGCACCGTATTCCGATCCAACACGTTACAACGATTATTATACCTACCAGTACCATATTCCTGCCGGTTTGCAAACGACACTCAAATTGGGCAGAGAAACGCTGGAGAAACAGATTATCCCTGAAACCGGTCAGGACGCATTAACCTTCAAAATAGTAAATGAAGACATCATACTGGCACCTTTGTATCGAATTCATCGCCAACGTTACATCGTTTACTGGACAATAAAGGAGCGTCAAAAAAATCAATAACCCATCATGAAGCATTTTGTCATTCTGATTTTTACAGCTTGCATAACCGTTTTCGGTTGTGCCGCTCAAAAAGTAACCCACCCTTGCCTGCTTTTTACACCAGACAGGATCCAACAAGCCAAACAGCGTATCAAAAATGAGGCTCAGCAGTCTGCTGCCTGGAACGAACTGAAACAGAAAGCGGACGAGCTGCTTAAAAAAAATGAGTTGTCCGGCTGTGATTATCTGGCACTAGCCTATTGCATGACAGACGACCGGACGTATGCCGACAAAGTCAAAAAGATTCTGCTGAATACAGTCAGGGGAGACAACTGGAGCAACAACAGCGAGATGCTGGCCCGTAAACCGGCCTGGCGGTCTGAATTGCAACTAGCACATAAATGTTACCTGAGTGCTATTGCTTACGATGCCATCTACAATACGTTAACAGAAACTGAGCGTAAAGAAATTGCCGCCGGTCTCGACCGTCTTGGCCTACAGCCGTCACTGGGAGATTGGCTGATTGAACCGACACGGATCCACTCTCTAAATTCCATGGGACATAATTGGTGGACAGCCTGTGTCTGTATGGGTGGTATCCTGGCTATCAGTGTGGAAAATGAACTTCCGCAGGCCAGACTATACGCCGCCAAGGTCAATGAGGGTTTGCCCGAATGGTTTGCCTTCGCCGGCGATGTGCTGCAGAACAAACCAAAGAGCTTCGATTCAAACGGCGGTATGTACGAGAGTGTTAATTATGCCAATTTTGGTATCAGTGAAGCCTTGTTGTTCCGGCTTTGCTGGAAGAATGCTTTTCCAGGCCAGCCGTTACCCGGCATTCCTCAGTTGAGTGGAACCCCTGAATTCTTCATGCACGCATGCTACCCTCGGACAGGAAATCTGAACAGCCTCAACTTCGGTGACAGCCACCTCAATATTACGGCTGAAAACACGCTGGAACTCAGTTATGCGTTAGGGCAAAAAAGCGCAAACACATTGTGGTATCTGAATCAAGTCGTACAAGGCCAGAACAGGGACGGCTATTTCCGGAATACCCCGATCGGTTTTTTGTATTTCCCGGACTTAAAAAACGCACCTGCACTGCCCGATCTGCCAACATCGCAACTCTTCGGGGATATCGGTTGGGCCACCATAAGAACTTCCTGGCAAAAAGATGCAACCCTGCTGGCTGTCAAGAGCGGTCATACCTGGAACCATTCTCATGCTGACGCCAACTCTTTCATCCTTTTCCATAAAGGTATCGATCTCATCAAGGATGGCGGAAATTGCTGGTATCCTTTCCCTGAATACCGAGGCTATTTCTTCCAGAGTCAGGCGCACAATGTTGTCCTTTTCAACGGAGAAGGGCAGCCTACAGAACAACAATACCACGGTTCCATGCTGGACGGACATTTATCCGGCCTGATGGATGGGGGCAACATCAAGTACGTCCTTGCGGACGGAACCGGTCCGGTTGCCAACAATTTCATCCGGAATTTTCGTCATTTTCTGTGGATCGATCAGGTTATTTACCTGATTGACGATCTGAAAACCTACAAACCCGGAAAGTTTGAGTGGTTATGGCACACCGAAGGCACTGTCAAAAAAGAGGGCTACGATCTGATCGTTTCCGAAGGCAAAGCCTCTGTTGCGATTCGCCCGATCTATCCTGAAATGCTGGCCCCCTCGGAATTTGTCCACGATTATCCGGATAATCTGTACGTAGAGCCTGTTCAGGGTCCGACCGAAGATCTGAAAGGCAAAGAAACGTATTATTCCTTCCATTATCCGGCCGAAGTCAACAAGGTAAAGGGCTTGACAGCCATTATTCTGAAAGATTCAGCCGCCGATACGAACCTGCCGAAAATGGAACGGATGGACGGCAAAAACTGGATTGGCGTAAAAGTACGATACAATGGAAAAGTGACAGACATCTACATCAACCTGCTGGCCGACGGAAGCCTGATGCACTCCAACTCCTGGATCTGGGCCGACGGTTGGGAAACAGACGCTTATCTGTTGGCTGTGACCTATCCGGAGAACGGCAAACCGGAAGAGGCTTCCGATCTGTTTATTTCTTACGGCAGTGCCTTGCGCAGAAATGGGATATCCTACATGGCTTCTCTTTCAAAATTAGATGTCATTCAGAAAAATGACGGAAAAAAAGTTCAGTTGCATGTTCAGGGACAACCTTTCATTCATGCAACCTTCTTTAGTCCGGTTAAGCCGGGGTCCCTCCTGCTTAACGGGAAGCAAGAAGCGATCCGTTACGAAGACAAGCAGCTATCCGTAACAATTGATGACAGGAAATAAATCGAACATTCTTTTGAATCAATTTCTCCGTCAAAAAAGAGCTGGACATAAAGTGAAATCAAGTTTTTGAATATGATATTCAAACCGTTGCAGGTAAAAGTTATGTATTCGAATAATGACGGATAGAAAAAGAAAACCAAAATAATTGTTAAAAATCAAACAACGAATCCAATAAAATCCGGATTTTAGAGTTTCATTAATTGGTTAATAAAATCCTTCAAACTAACCAAATCAAAGCAAGAGGCTGTATCTGACAGGTATAGTCTCTTGCTGCTTTTTTTAATATGGGATCAATTTTAAAACAGATTAAATCGATCCCTGATCTGGGGGTAATAGCTCCTGGAAATGGCCAGTGGAATTTTATGAAAGGGAGGAGTCAGAATACAAGTCTTGGATTTAACTTCGATCAGGTTAATGAAATTGATGTTGACGATAGCCGACTGATTGATCTGAATGAAACGGTCGGAATTCATATTCCGGCTTATTTCTTTGGCATTGACATTTCTTGGAAGCAAAACGTGCTCATCATCCGACAACAATGCCTCCCAAAAAGTAACTGACTGATTGTCCTTAAAAGAGCTGAACAAGACAATCCTGTTTCGATCGACAAACTTGAATCCGACAGAAGTAGGTAAAGCTATGGCATCAGGGAAAGATCGAATAACCTCCTGTGCAACGGTCGCTTCTGTTGTTTTTTTCAATCTGTTTTCTCTAAACCGGCTGATTGCCTCAAGTAACTCCTCATCACGAACCGGTTTCACAATAAAATCAAAAACAGACTTTCTCAAGGCATCGATCATATAATGATCGTACGCCGTATAAAATATCACCTTAGTCTCTGTACAACCGGCGCTCCTGATTTCCTCCAACAAGTCAAAACCACTTCTGAAAGGCATTTCTACATCCAAAAAAAGCAAATCAGGCTTATGGGTCAAAATCAGCTTTTTAGCTTTCTGGTAAGAAGAAGCCACTCCAACAACCTGAACATCAGGAACAAACATCAATCGTTCTTTCAGGTCGTAAATAAATTCCGGATTATCATCAACCAGAACTGTCGTTATGGGTAAGTCAGATACAGTTGCCATCATTCAAATCAGTTATGAGTAAAAACAAATCCTGCGGGAATGAAAATCCGCGAGATCGTTCCGGATTGGTCCTGTCTTTGTTCAAGATCGAACGTTATGTGCTGCCTGTTGGCTTCATTAAACCAGTGAATGGTTTGGTACAGCACCTTCAACCCGGTACCGGTACCTTTATACTGATTCCCTGACGCATGCAAACCCACGCCATTATCTGTGATCTGGAATGTCATACCCAGCGGATCGCATAGAATAGAAACCGACACTTCTTTTGGTTGCTCTTCAGCCATAGGTAAGAGTCCATGTTTAATAGCATTTTCAACCGGAATCTGTAACAGCATGGCTGGAATTAGTTGCTGAAGGTCTGTCGCGGGCGTCATTTCCAGCCTGAATTCAAACGTTCCAGGTATACGGGCCCGTTGCAGTTCGACAAATGCCTCTACCAATCTGAGCTCGTCTTCAAGGCTGACCAGCTGCTGTTCCACATTTTCCAGTGTTTGTCTTAACAAAAGGGAAAGTGATTCGACATGCTTCCGGAGAACTTCCGGCTGAGCGGCATTATTGGCTATCGTCCCCAACACATTGAACAGAAAATGAGGTGAAAGCCTGTTCCGGGCATTCTCCATACGCAAAGTGGTCAACAAGGTTTGCTGACGATGCAGCTGATTGTCTTTCCGCTTTTTCAGATACAAGATCAAGAAGGTGAAGCCAGCTACTGTCAATACCAGTATGACGATGATGTAACTAATAACAGACCGTTGCAGGTGTGAGGCAGCATCAATCCTGGCTATGGTAAGACGATCAGCGGCCTTTTGATCATTCAATCGATGGATCGTTTT
>JAUZOU010000187.1 GCA_030706285.1 Bacteroidota bacterium | reverse complement strand
TACGTTCCGTAATAGTTCCACGCATTGTATTGCTGGCTAAGCCCGACTTTCAACTCATTTCCGGGTAAGTGAAAGGTATAATTGGCCATCAGCCGGTTTCTGTTCATATACGACCGGTACGAGTGGTTCAATGAATTGGTGATGTCGCCGAAAATGGACCGGTGCATCAACCGGATGTCCAGCGTCTGTTTGGGCAAACGGATCAGGTTCAACTGCGCGTCTCCGGTAAAAGCCATTTTGCTGCCTCCGCCGAAACGGAAGTAACCGATTTTATCCTGAGCAGGATAAGCGGTTAAAATATCCGGTGCTTGTAATGGAAGGTAAATCCCTGGAAGTGAAGCCGGGTTAGGGGACAGAGAGAAAAAAGAAGGCCTTTTTTCGAGTGTCTGGGTCTCCAGATCAGGCAGCAAGAGTATTTTTTCCGACTTTTTTATGTTGGGTTCATCCTTTTGCAACGTAACGTTACGTTGGCTCAGGGTGTCTTTCCTGGCTTTTTGTGCTTCTGCAGAGAAACAGGTACAACCAATTGCCAAAACAAGTATGCAGAGTCTGTTCATCGGTTTAATGGTTTCGTTGAGCAATTTTATCCAGACGGGCTTGAATGAGTCCGGCTATGTCGTCGTCCGCTTTATAGTTTTCTTTCAGGCTTAACAAATACTGTTTGGCCTGGAAATCATCTTTTCGTTCTACATAAATATCTGAAAGCAGGAGGAAACTCTGAGCCAGCCAGTAGGATTGCGGGGTGCCTTCCTGGATGGTCTTGTTGATGAGCCGCTCGGATTCCTTCAGGTTTTTTTGGTTGAAATAGAGTTCAGCCAACAAGAAACGGGATTCAGCTCCGTATACAGTCTGAACTTCCGTTGAAAGCAAGATTAGATCGGGTTTCGCTAATTCTTTTTTGCCTGTGTTCAGATAGCTTTTAGCCCGATAATAACGTGCTTCTTTCAGCAGGTTCGCATCAATGCCCTTTTCTGACAAGATGTTGGTGGCTGCTGCTATGACCTCCTTCTCCATACCGAGGCCGTATTTGCAACGGAGAATGCCTGTTCTGGCAACCATGCGGTCGTTTTTGGTAACGGCCAGCTTCTCCAGTTGGGTAAAGTTGTCGATGGCCTCCTGGTAATCTTTTTGAGCGTAATAAGCTTCAGCCAGCAGATTAAGACATTCAGCCTGATAACGGCTTCCTGCTTGTTCGGAAAGGGTAGTGAGGTGAGGGATGGCGTCACTCGGATTTCCGGCTTTGATCCTTAGTTTGGCCAGGTGGTAGTGGCTGTCTATCACGTGATGCCCGTTGGGAAAATCGGTGAGGTATTTCTGAAAAGCCGAGTCGGCAGCCTGACTTTTTCCATCTGTCAGCAACGTCTCGGCGGTCGTATAACTGAGTGAATCCTGTTCGTCCGAAGCAAGGATCACCGGGGCTTTCAGGCCGCTGGTGTAGCTGACGTAGTCGGAAACTGAATTGGTACTGGCATAGATTTTTTTCAGTCGGGGTAAGGCGGTTTGGGCTTCCGGACTGCCCGGGTAGGTTTCGATGATGCGTTTGTAATCGGTGATGGCCTGTGCTGTGTCCTTATCGTTCATATGCAGTTGAGCCATTTCGAGACCTGCCTTACTGGCCAGTGGGCTCGTCTGACAAGAATCCATCAGACGGGAGAAAGCAGCGATGGCTTCCTCATTTCTCCGTAAGTCGACGTAAGTTTTCCCTGTTTCGAACAACACGTCGTCCGCGTAATCGGACGTGGCAAACCGCGCCCCAAACTGGGTTAGCATTGTCAGCTTAGCCTGATAGTCTTTCTGGATCCCCAAGGCCATTGCTGCCTGATAGACAGCATAATCGTTGCCTCCTTCTGTGGCGTTGTCGGCTTGCTGATAGATTTTTACGGCCATTCCGTAATTTTTCAGCAGCAAGTAACTGTCTCCGATGCGGCACAGAACATCCGGGTAGCGGCTGTCACGTTCAGCATTTGCCAGCAACGTGAATTTTTCAAACCATTTGACAGATTCCGGATATTTTTTCAGCTCAAAGTTGCTGTAGCCAAGTCCGTAAAGAGTGGAAGGCCAGGCTTTCAGATCCTTGACCTCAGGCTGTTCTGAGAAACGTCTGTAGTCTGCCAGCGCTTGTCCGTATTGATGCAGCTGATAATAAGCTTCCCCTCTCCAGTAATAGGTTTCGGCCACCGGCACAGAAAGCTTGCCGGACAGATCGGTTGACAGGTTGAAATAGTGCAGAGCATTGCTGTAGTCCTTGTTGTCGAACGACTCGACGCCAAGCATAAACAGAATCCTGATTTTGGTTTTCAGCAGGTTGTCGTCAGGTTTAGCCACTCGTTCGAGCGCAGCCAGGGCGTTTTTATAGTCTTTTGACGACAGCAATGCCTCAGCCAGGTAACCGTTGGCATTGTCCACCAGCGATGATTGCGGAAATTCGTCCAGAAAGCGCTGAAAGGCTGTTACTTGCTCGTTGAAGGCCGAATAGGATGTTTCATAACAGATAACGGCATAATTGTACAACGCTTTTTCTTTCGTGCTTTTGTCGAAATCGGTCAGGCTGGCCTGTTCGAAGCACATGCGCGCTTGATCGTAGTTCTTGTCTTTCAGGTAGCAAAGGCCCAGGTGGTAGCTGGCACTTTGTCCGATGGCATCTTCTTTGCCGGCAACTTCAGACAGGCGGGTTTCGGCCCTGCTGTATTCATAGCCCATGTAGTTCAGCACTCCGATCCGGTAGTTATCGGTGCGGTGTACTTTCGGCGAATTAGTTAAGTATTCGATGTAGTATTTCCTGGATTCGTCGTACTCTTTTTTATCAAAATTGGCAGCTGCCAGCAGGCGGATCAGCTCTGTTTTCTGCAGAGAATCTTTGACCGTCGGCAGCACTTCATGGGCCAGTTGGATGGCAGCATCGATCGATCCTGACGCATACAGCAACTGAACGGTGAAACAAGGCAGCGCCCCATTGAGCTGATCGTTGTCTGCATAATTTTTAAACGAGGAGGCGGCTTCGCGATATTTTCCTTCGGCATAATCCATATAGGCCAAAAAATAGCCTGATGAGGCGGCATACCGGCTTTCACCATTGGCCAGTTCCGTAAATAGGATGCGGGCCGATTTGTAATCGGACAGGCGCATGGAAATATAAGCATACCTGAACCGGAGTTCCGTCTGTTCATCCGGCTGCAGGGACGATTCGGGACAACGGCGGAAGAAGGACAAGGCATCGTTGTACTGGCCGGCATTCATGGCGCAGCAGCCTAATAAAAAGCAAGCTCTTTCGGAATAGGGAGAAGCCGGGTATTTTGTCAGAAAGTCAATCAGCAGGACGCTCGTTTCATTCCGGTTGAGTTCGTACGCGCAAGCAGCTCTGATGAAACTCGCCTCTTCCAGGTAAGCCGGATTGTGCGATTCTTCGAGCCAGGTTTCGATGGCGCGAAAACTGCCGGCATATTCGCCGGTTTGAAATTGCTCAGTTGCCAGAAAAAACAAATGATCAGGATCTCCCTGCGGAGAGCTCTGCTGAGCCCATGACGACAGGCATGTCGAGACAAGAAGAAGTCCGGCAATCACTATTCGCTTCATATGTTTTTATTTAAGAACGCAATGATACCTTTTTTTATTGAATTCAGGCCGAAATCATCGGGTGAAATTGTGTTAAGAGGCATGAAAAAAGCGTCTGCCACGTCATCCGCCGCTTCCATACAGGAGAAATCCCCAACCTCGCAATCGAACAGCAAGTCGAGTGTATGGATGGTCATGTCTGAATACACGTATTCATTGGGTATAGACGTTAGAAAGGTCATAGATGTTACATGAATTCCCAATTCTTCGTGAATTTCACGGATCACAGCTTCTTGTGCTGTTTCTCTGATGTCAACGAATCCGCCTGGCAGATCGAGAGTTCCAGCAGCCGGATTCTTCTTTCGCCTGCAGACCAGCAATGCCCCTTCCTTATTGCGTATAAAGACGGCAACCGCGGCTGATACATTGGCATAATAGACAAAGTTACAATGGAGACAGCGTTTGGATTTTTCGTTGTTGATTACCCATTCTGAGGAACCACAAACCGGGCAAAACCGGAATTTTTCAAGAGGATGACGTGTCATGGCTTCAAAACCAGGTTGATGATAAAAGAAAAGCCGACTAAAACGTGTCGGCTTAAGCTCTTCAGGTAGGACTTGAACCTACGACCCCCTGATTAACAGTCAGGTGCTCTAACCAACTGAGCTACTGAAGAATAAATATCTGAAGATGTTAGCTCTTCAGGTAGGACTTGAACCTACGACCCCCTGATTAACAGTCAGGTGCTCTAACCAACTGAGCTACTGAAGAATGATTTATATGCCTCTAAAAATGCGTTGCAAAAGTAAGGGTATTTCTCGAATAATGCAATATCTTTGCCAAAAAATTACCAAGTATGTATAGGATCCTGGGAATGGGAAATGCGTTGACTGATGTCCTGATTCAGGTCGATTCAGATATAATATTGTCGGAACTCGGATTACCCAAAGGCAGCATGCAGCTGATCGATCAACCTCTTTTCCTGCAGTTGCAGAAACGAATCAAAGAGTTACCAAAACAAATGGCCTGTGGCGGTTCAGCGGCCAATACCATAACCGGGGTCTCAAAAATGGGTGTCAAAGCCGGATTTATCGGGACCGTCCATCAGGACGAAGTGGGCGACAATTACCGGAACGACCTGCTCTCCTACGGAGTGGCTCCCTATTTGCTGGAAGACAGCCAGCCTTCAGGTCAATCCATTGTTTTCATCACTCCTGACCATGAGCGGACGTTTGCCACTTATCTGGGTGCTGCGGCATCTATGGAAGCCTCCATGCTGAAACCTGCGCTGTTCGATGGATACGACCTATTTTATATAGAAGGTTACTTGGTCCAAAATCATGAATTGATTCGCACCGCTATCCGGATGGCCAAAGATGCCGGTCTCAAAGTGGCCCTCGATTTGGCAAGTTACAACGTGGTGGAAGGAAACCTTGATTTCCTCAAAGAATTGATCCAAACTCAGGTCGATATCGTTTTTGCCAACGAGGAGGAAGCCAAATCACTCACTGGACTGGAACCGGAAGCCGCGTTGGAATGGATGGCCGGACAAGTTGAAACCGCTGTCGTGAAATTAGGTAAAAAAGGGGCTATCGGTAAACAGGATGGAAACGTTGTCCGGATGCCTGCTTCCTCTGCCACCCGCGTTGATACGACTGGAGCCGGTGATTTGTTTGCCGCAGGCTTTCTATACGGAGTTGCCAACCGGAAGGATTTTTCGGAATGCCTTCGGTATGGTTCAATTGCAGCCGGAAAAGTCATCGAATACGTTGGTTCGAAAATTGACCAGACAGGTTGGGATGCTGTGATGAATGCGTTTAATGCAATAGATATTTTAGTAGAATAAAGGTATGTATAAATTCTCAGGAGCTGGTTATTTCCGGTCGCTTGCTGTCGCTGCAAGCATGGTTTTATTCGTTTCCGGGGCCTACGGACAAAAAAGTTTCGATGTCTCCCGCCAATTCGATGTGCTGCATTCGCTGTATAGGGAACTGGATGAGTATTATGTAGATAGTCTTTCTCCGGAAAAGATCCTGAACAATGCTATTAACGGCATGATGGCGTCCTTCGATCCGTACACCAACTATATACCTGAGTCTGAGACAGGTGACCTGAAATTTTTGACCACTGGAGAATACGGTGGTGTGGGAGCTATGATCCGCCCCTATAAAGATAAGGTCGTGGTAACGGAAACATACGAGAACACGCCAGCCCAAAAAGCAGGAATTTTGGCCGGAGATGAACTGCTGGAGATTAACAATGTCAAGATGTCCGGAGGAAACAGTCAACGGGCCAGTGAATTGCTGAAAGGTCAGCCCGGTACGGAAGTGAAAGTCGTGGTGAAACGTGAAGGTGTTTCGCATCCCATCACCAAAAAGATCATCCGTCAACTTGTTCTGATCAATCAGGTGGGCTATTACGGCCTTGTTGGGCCGAAGACTGGTTATATCAATCTTAGCGGATTTACCGACAAAGCTTCTCAGGAAGTGCGTCACGCTTTTCTGGAGTTAAAAAACCAGGGCGCTCAGAAACTGATCTTTGATTTGCGTGGAAATGGAGGCGGTTTGCTGAATGAAGCTGTTGCGATCTGCAACCTGTTC
>JAUZOU010000186.1 GCA_030706285.1 Bacteroidota bacterium | reverse complement strand
GTATCCTTGACATATAGTTCAAATCTGGTATCTGTCAATGTACAGAATAACTCAACATACCCTTTCGGCGTAAATTTGATGGCATTATTGATCAAGTTGGCAAAAATCGAATACAACTTTTCTTTATCAGAATGGACATAAGACAATTCATCCGGCAAGCTGAATTTCCTGATGAACAATAGACCTTTAGATTCCACTTGCTTCCTGAAGGTTGTATAGATGGTAGAAGCCAGGTCAGCCAAGTCAAAATCGGATAAAAAGGTCGATACCTGCCCTGCCTCGATTTTTGAAATATCAATGATATCGTTGATGGTGTTCAGTAATCGTTCTCCACTTTCCTTTACGATGCGCAGATATTCGGTGCGTTCCTTTTCTTCGATGTCTTGTTCCTCAAGAATGGAAATGAAACCCAGAATCGTGTTCATCGGAGTACGGATTTCATGACTCATGTTTGCCAAAAAAGCCGATTTCAGCCTGTCGCTTTCTTCGGCCTTTATCATGGCGTTATAGAGATCTTTTTCGATTTTCTTTTGCTTCGTAACATCACGGGCACTGCCTACAACGCCGATCATTTCACTATTTTCATTAAAAATCGGGGCTTTTCGAACATCCAGATCAAAAGCGACACCTTCCACATACACGTGTTCATCAAAATGGCCTGATTTGTGCGTTTTAATGATAAAATCATCAGATGCATCGCTTTGCTCACCATATGTATGCCAAAGCCCATTATCAGGATTTTTGATTCGTTCCCGTTCGTAAAAATACAAATAATCCTTATCTATCGGTTCATCTGTATTATTGGCTTTCAATAAATTGTCACAGATGGATTTATTGACAAAGATATACCGTTTATCCAGATCTTTCGCCCAGACCATATCGGTCATATTGTCTGAAATAAGCCGGTAGGTATTGTACAGATCACGGTACTTTTTTTCCCCGGCCTTGATTGTATTCTGGTAAGCCACTTGCTCGGAAATATTCCGGATGATGATCAATCTGCTTCCGGGAGGGCTCTTGATCTCCTGTTTCATCACATGATAGGTCTGTCGATCAGCATCTTCACCAAGGCAGACTATCAAATCTTTTTCATCGGACAACACGGCTCGTGTAAGCATTGGCTCCGTCTGTCGATTGTTCCGGATATCAATATCAACAGCTTTATCTGTTTCAAGTCCTAGCATCAACTTGGCATTTTTATTGATATCCTGCACACGGTTCATGCCATCCAACGCGACGATGCCGTCCGGCAATGTTTCCACCAGCGTCTCACGGGCTATCGGAATCATATCAAAAAAACCGGTATATAAAAAGCCAAATGTAAACAGAAAAGCACTGGCAACCATATAGATAGGAGTCAGGTCAACTGCCCCTGCTGAAATGACATGACTTGAAAACAATAAACTGAATACCCATGGGAACAAGGCGGCCGCCATCATCAGCAAGCCTTTGAACTTAAACTTGTTCTTACTTTTAATGAGGAACATAAACAGTCTGTGTGTGGCTACAATCAATAAAAAATAGCTATAGATGATCACACCGATCCAAAACCAAAAGCCACGTTCAAACACGATGATCGGAGAGCCATTCGTCATCTTGGTATTGGTTCCCCACATTAGATGATGCTTGTCATTGGTCCATACCAATATAACAGTTATTATAGGAACGACAAACAAGAATAGGTAGTTTGCAGTTTTCTGATTCGGTTTATAACCGACAAACTTGATAATAAAAAACAAATAGATAACAGGGGCAGTGGTAATAAAAAAATAGGAGAGCTTGGACCATAATAGCTTTGACTCAAATGTCGTACAAGCTGATTCAATAAACAGACAAAATGACCAGAAACCGGCATCGACCAGCAACGCACACATTTCCAAAGCACCGACAACAATGCGACGTTCCCACGCCATAAAACAAACAACAAAACACAAGAATGTACATATCAGATATACAATTGATGATTGTTCGAGTTCCATTCTTCTTATTTCGATTTATGTCCAGTTGCGCCAGAAACGTTATACTTAATTTCAAAAGGCTCATTTTAAATTACAACCACCAATCACAAAACCAGGTCTAGGAAATTTGGCAAAGCTTGTTTCTATGCATGAATGATGCCTGCGAATGTATTTTATTTTGTCGTAAAAAACAAATCAAAATCCTATAAAATAGCAAACAAAAAAACACCTGAACAAGCTGATTCAGGTGTTTTTCCGGATATAAAAACAACATGCTTTCACAAGCATCGTGACTTGATAAAACTAGTCAGCCATAAGCTTTTCTATATCCCGCTCACGTTGATTATGCTTGGGGGCGATCAGATAGATGATCTTATAAACAACAGGCACCACAATCAATGTCAAAAACGTGGAAAAAGCCATGCCGCCGATAACCACCCAAGCCAATCCGTTGCGAAGTTCTGCCCCGGCTCCTTTTGTCAGTGCGACAGGCAGCATGCCGATAATCACAGCCAGTGCCGTCATTAAAATAGGCCTGGTTCGTATGTTGACCGCTTGTAATAAGGCTTCGTCAACAGCTCTTCCTTCTTTAAGAGCGCTATTGGTAAAGTCGACCAGTAAAATGGCATTCTTTCCGACAAGCCCGATTAGCATAACCAATCCGAGCATGCCGTAAATACTCATCGGTGTATTGGTCAATCCAAGCGCCAGGAAAGCTCCGATGATGGACAACGGAATGGAGCACATCACAACAAACGGATCTGTCCAATTATTGTACAAGACAACCAGGCACAGATACATCAGTACGATGGACAATAAAATGGCACCTGTCAATACGCCCATTGACTCGGCCATGTTCTTCATGTCACCGGTTGCCTCAACCTTGACGCCTTTTGGCTTGTACAGCTGATTGATTTTTGCAAGAAAGGCTTTGGAAACAGTACCTGAAGAAACGCCCAGGACCTGGGTACGAATCATCACCGAACTGTTCCTGTTGTATCGTTCAAGCTTGTTCGGGCCTGTACCAGGACGGATTTCAGCAAACTGAGCCAGCCTGACCAATTCACCCCGGTTGTTCACAAAAGTCAGGTTTTCCACATCTTCAGCCTTCTGACGATACGCTTTATCTGCACGTATATTGATATCGTATTCATAATTACCAGCCGTATATTTCATCGTCGTATTCCCCTGAAAATTCAGCTGCATGGTCAATCCGACGTTATCAAGTGTCAGTCCGAGAGCAGATAGCTTATCGCGGTCAACCTTGACGCTGATCTCAGGCAATTCATTCTCCACCGACAACCGTTGTTGCATGGTTCCTGGAATGGAGCGCATCACCTTTAGTGCCTTTTCCGCAAAAGAATTCACAGAATCGGCATTCGGCCCGGAGATGACATATTCTACGGCAGCCTTGTTGGCCGTTCCGGTCAGGCTCACACTGTAAAGCTGGACATTGGCATTGACCAGATAGTCGGTCAAGGATTGTTTCACCTGAGAAATGTACTGGCTGGTTTCAACATGGCGTTGACCGGCCGGAACCAGTTTGACATTCAATTCGGACAAGTACGGCGTCCCCTGTGTACTTTGTGTGTTGTCACTGGTCACGCCAACCATCGTCACGACGTTGGATACTTCCGGTTGGGCAAGAAACCAGCTTTCAGCCTTGCGGACCAATGCATTGGCTTCTTCGATGGAAATATCTTTGGGCATTTCCAGCTGAACGATAAATTCGCCCCTATCTACATCTGGAAGAAATTCGAAACCGATGAAACCAAGCGGGAAAAGGCTAAGCACAGCCAGGCTCACAACAATGACCACCATGCCAACCCATCGCTTGTGATGCAAAGACCAGGCAAGCAGCTTCATGATCCAACCGGTAAACCCGGTTACCCCTTTTTCAAAGCTGATCAGAAACTGCTGGAAAAAATGATGGCCGTCAAGCACCTGAATCGTTCCGAAACGGGATGTCAGCATCGGCACCAATGTCAGCGCCGCCAGTAAACTAAACAACGTTGACAAAACGACGACAAGGGCAAACTGGCGCAGGATATCGGACACCAACGTATTGGTCAACGCAATGGGCAGAAAGACAACAACCAGCACAACAGTAATGGATATGACCGTAAAACCGATCTCATTGATGGCATCCAGACTTGCTCTTACTCTGTTTTTGCCCATTTCCATATGCCTGTAAACATTTTCGATGACAACAATGGCATCATCCACCAATACCCCGATGACCAGCGAAAGGCCCAGCAGTGACATCAAGTTCAGCGTAAAACCTAGTAATTTCATGCCGATAAAGGTGGCAACCAGAGAGACAGGCACCACAACCATCACAATCAAAGCATTTCTGAAATTGTGTAAGAAAAGGAGCATAACCAATGCCACAAACAAGACAGCCAGCAGCAGGTCAACCAAGACTGAAGCAATCGACTCCCTCGTAAACGCTGTGGAATCCTGGGCCACTTCCAATTTTAAGCCCTGATCGGCATATTCGGCTTCCAGTTCTTTGGTTGTTTTCCGAACCTGATCACTCAAATCGATGGCGTTGGCATCGGCTTGTTTGAGAATGTTGACCAAAATGGCATCTTCACCATTGATACGTGCCAGCTTGGTCGGATCTTTTACGGCATCAGTCACTTCAGCCACGTCTTTAAGACGGACCTGAGTTCCGGATGGCAACGTCATCAGAACCAGGTTCCTTATATCATCGACACGCTCAAATTTTCCGGACAAGCGGACCGCCGTACTGGATTCAGGATCTTTCAGGCTGCCGGTCGGAAAATCAAGATTGGAGGATCGTAACAAGGCCTGAATCTGCACCGGTGCGACACCATACGCTCTCATCCGTTCAGGATCAAGATTGATCTGGATTTCACGGGCCTGCCCTCCTATCATGGCAATCTTCGCGGCGCCCTTCATACGTGAAAGTTCAGGCAGAATGCGCTTGTCCATCAAGTCGTAAAAGGCTGTTGCTTCCAGGTTGGAGGTCGCAGACAAGGACATGATGGGTTTATCATCGATCGTAATTTTTGAAATCGTAGGAGTCAGCAACTCTCTTGGCAACTCAGCCATTTTGGCACTCAGCAGGTTTTGCGCCAATGTAATGGACCGGTCAATGTCTGTCCCGTAGGTAAATGAAACAAACAACATAGACATCCCTTCGAACGACCAAGACTGGATTTTGTCGATGCCTTCCATTCCGGACAGTGCATCTTCCACTTTACGAGTCAGCGAGTTCTCCACTTCTGCCGGAGAAGCACCAGGATAGATAATCTGGACACTGATCATGGGCGGCGTAAACTTCGGCATCAGTTCTGCGCTGAGGCTTCTGTAACTAAGATAGCCCAATATGGACAGAACCGTAAACAGCACGATCACATAGATGGGCCGTTTGATGGATAGTTCAGAGATCTTCATAGTTCACCTTTCATTGCTTGTTTTGTACTCTGATGCCTGCGGTGACGTTGATCAGGCCAGCTGTAACGATGCTGTCACCAGGCTGAAGACCGCTGAGAACCTCTACATCCCTGCCGACGATGTCACCGACTACAACCGGACGTTTTTCGGCCAATCCATTTCGTACCAAAAAAACATTGGCCTGTTGAATACTGCCGTTAATGGCGTTTCTGGGTATCAGTACTCCCTTTGTCGATGAAGGAAAATCAAAATAGGCAGTTGTAAACATCCCGGCCTTTAGTTTATCCTTTTCCCTAAGCGTTATTTCGACTGGGAAGCTCAGTGAACGGTCTGCCTTCTGACCAATGAACGAAATAAAACCAGTCTCGATCTCCCCTGGAAATGTGCGGCAACCAATACGGACTGCCATCCCTTTTTTGAGTTGCAAGACCTGACGTTCAGTCACATTGACGGTCAACTTTAGACTGGTTTCGTCCATAATGTCAAACAATCTGGCTCCAGGATTCAAATAGGTGCCGACCTCCACATACCTGTCATTGATAATGCCTGAAATAGGTGCCCGGACCAGAGCATCTTCAAAACGGCGTTTGCTGACAAGATAGCGGCTATGAGCAGCAGTCAATTGAGTCCGGATGTTGTCCAGTTGCTGTGTACTGACACCACCTTTGTCAACGACATTAGAAAATCGCTCATAATCAGTCTTCAGTGCCCGATAGGCGGCTTCGCTGGCCTCCAGATCAGCCCTCAACAATGCATCATCCACTTTTAGCAAGATACTACCCTTT
>JAUZOU010000185.1 GCA_030706285.1 Bacteroidota bacterium | reverse complement strand
GTATTTGCCTAGCCTGTCTCTCTCAGCAGGGATACAAACCGGCCATTATGGCAGTTCATCCAGCAGTTACATCAATCAATTGAATAACAATCTTGGTCAGTCTCTCGGATTAAGCCTGAGCATTCCCATTTATAACAGAGGCGCAACAAAGGCCTCTGTCCAAAAAGCCAAACTGGATGTCGAATCAGCCAAACTGGAATATACCAGTGCTCAGAAAGAATTGCTAAAAACAGTCGAATCAGTTTATCAGGATGCGGTTTCTGCCCAAAGCAACTTTTTCGCAGCAAAAGAAAAACTGGCTTCAGCAGAAGAAAGCTACAAACTCGTTGACGGACAATTTAAACTAGGTATGAAAAATACAGTGGAACTGCTTACGGCAAAAGACACCTATCTGGAAGCTGAAAAAACTGTGATCCAGGCAAAATACGGAGCAGTGCTCAGCCAAAAACTACTTGATTTCTATCAAAATGTAACCATCGAACTTTAATTTCACTCCCTATGAATAAGACTTTGAAAATTTCACTGATAGCTGTGGCGATCATCGTCATTGGCCTATGCGTTTGGCTTTTTCTATTAAAGAAAACGAATCCTGCTTCATTAAGTGTCCAAACATCAACCGTGACAACCGGAGACATTCTGACCACCGTTACTGCCACTGGCACCGTTGAACCCTTGGTGACTGTCGAGGTTGGCACACAAGTTTCCGGAATCATTAATAAAGTTTACGTTGATTACAGCTCCGTCGTTAAGAAAGGACAATTGTTGGCAGAGCTCGACAAATCGACCTTAAAAGCATCCTTTGTTTCATCTAAAGCAAGTTATGAAGCCGAAAAAAACGAATTGACGTATCAACAAAGCAATTTTAACAGAGTCAATCAATTGTACAAATCGCAGTCTGTCAGCCGGACGGATTATGAGACGGCTTTGTATCAGTACAACAATGCCAGGTTTTCGTTCACCAAAGCTCAGCAAGAGCTGGAGAAAGCACAAACCAATCTTGGGTATGCCAACATTTACTCTCCGATTGATGGTGTTGTCTTATCTCGTGCTGTAGATGAAGGTCAAACGGTCGCAGCGAGTTTCAGTACGCCAACCATGTTTACCATTGCCAAAGACCTGAAACAGATGCGAGTCATTGCAAACGTCGACGAAGCAGATATAGGATCTGTTAAAGTAGGTCAAAATGTGATGTTTACGGTTGATGCCTTTCCAAACGACGAATTCAAAGGCACCGTGACGAAAGTTAGGCTCGAAGCCAAGACCAATTCCAATGTCGTGACCTATGAAGTGGTGATCAATGCTCCGAATCCCGATCTCAAACTGCTGCCAGGATTGACGGCTAGCGTCAATATCTATACCAATGAACGAAGAGGCGTGCTTGTCATGCCGGCGAAAGCTCAGCGCGTTCAACCGACAGCCGACATACTGGCCAAATTGAACATTCCTGTCAAGGGCAAGATAGCCACGTCAAAGTCAGCCGGCCAAACCTCAACAGCCAAAAGTACAAGCACAGGCAAAAAAACGCTGAACAGTGACCTTCAGGTTCAAACCTACGGACCTGATGCCCCAGAAGGCGAACTCAATCAACGTACCATCTGGATTCAAAATACAGATGGCAGTCTGTCTCAACGAAAAGTAACCATCGGCATAACAGATGGGGTATCCACTGAAATTCTAGACGGTTTAAAAGCCGGTGATAAAGTGGTAACAGAATTGGCTTCGACAACAAACATTGCCTCTTCCGATACCTCTTCTTCCCAGGAAAATAGCAGCCCGTTCATGCCTAAGCGTCCAGACCAAAAAACATCGAAAAAATGAGCAAGGAATTGATTAAAATTGACAATCTGTGTCGCGATTTTATTGTCGGCGAAGAAACCGTCCATGCACTTCGGAACATCCATTTTTCTGTTGACGCCGGCGAATTTGTCACGATCATGGGCACCAGTGGTTCGGGTAAATCAACGTTGTTGAACCTGCTCGGTTGCCTCGATTCTCCAACCAGCGGCGATTATTTGCTCGATGGTTTTTCCATCCAAAAAATGGACAAGGATGAACGAGCAATCATCAGAAATAAAAAGATAGGCTTCGTTTTTCAATCCTATAACCTGTTACCAAAAACCACAGCCATTGAGAATGTGGAATTACCGTTGATTTACAATCAGGACGTGAGTTCCAAAGAACGGCGTGAGAGAGCTATTGCCGCTTTGGAAGAAGTGGGACTCGGCAGCCGGATGCACCATAAATCCAACCAATTGTCCGGCGGGCAGCAACAACGGGTAGCGATTGCCCGTGCATTGGTCAACAATCCGCTGATCATCCTGGCCGATGAAGCGACAGGTAATCTGGACACGCATACGTCTTATGAAATTCTAGCCTTGTTCCAACGGCTATACCACGATGGACGGACCATTTTGTTTGTCACACACAATCCCGAACTGTCAAAATTCTGCAGCCGGAACATCGTGCTAAGAGACGGAAAAATTGTGAACGATACCAGAAACGAAGCCATTGCTTCAGCCGAAGAAGCGTTGGCCTCTTTGCCAAAAGAAGATTAAACGCATTTATTCCATGAATATAGGTAATTCATTCAAAATATCCCTGCGTGCACTTGCCAACAACAAGTCCCGCTCCTTTTTGACTATGCTGGGCATCATCATTGGCGTTGCAGCGGTCATTGCGATGCTGGCAATCGGTCAGGGATCTAAAAAGAGCATCAGAAGTCAAATTTCTGAAATGGGATCCAATATGCTGACCATACGGCCTGGCGCTGATAAAGGCCCTGGAGGAGCACGTATGAGTGCTGATGATATGCAGACACTAAAGATGGACGATTACAAAGCCATCCGCGATCAATGCAACTATCTGGTGGCCATTTCTCCAGGTGTTTCCAACAGCAGTCAAGCCATCTATGGTGCGAACAACACACCTACAAGTATGGATGGTGTCAACGAAGAATATCTGTCAATCCGTAAATATTCAATTGCAGAAGGAGACATGTTTACAGAAAACGACATCCAGACATCAGCCAAAGTCTGTGTCATTGGTCAGACGGTTGCGGAAAATTTGTTTACGAATGGAGAAGATCCTGTCGGACAAACCATTCGCTTTGGCAAAATACCGTTTAAAGTCATCGGTCTGTTAACGGCAAAAGGTGACAACTCCATGGGGATGGATCAGGACGACCTGATTTTGGCCCCTTATACCACGGTGATGAAACGGCTTTCAGCCATCACCTATCTGGAATCCATCTACGCATCGGTTATCAGTGAAGATGTGTCAGATGCAGCTCAGGATCAGATTTCAGACATTTTGAGAACCAGGCATAAATTGAAAACCGGAGAGGAAGATGATTTCAGTGTCAGAAGTCAGAAAGAAATGCTGACGATGATGACGAGCACGACAGATATGATGACAGCCCTGTTGGCTGCTGTCGCAGGCATTTCTCTTATCGTAGGCGGTATCGGCATCATGAATATCATGTATGTTTCCGTAACGGAACGGACTAAGGAAATAGGTCTTCGCATGTCCATCGGTGCTAAAAGTTCTGATATCAAGCTTCAATTTCTTATTGAAGCCTTTATGATCAGTATAACCGGAGGCCTGATCGGCGTTTTCCTTGGTGTTGTATCATCCTATGCCATCAAGATGATTGCAAAATGGCCGATTGATATCCAGGCTTATTCTGTGTTCCTATCGTTTCTCGTTTGTTCGGCTACAGGTATCTTCTTTGGATGGTATCCTGCTAAACGAGCGTCTGAACTGGATCCGATCGAAGCGATCAGATACGAGTAATGTGTTTTGTTATTTGCAAAAAAAGCTGTCCTTTTGAGACAGCTTTTTTTGTAGCAGATATACGGGAGATTACCAGATAGAAGCCCGCTTTTCTTTAGGCAAATAAAGCGGATCCTTTGGTGTGATATTGAAGGCCTTATACCAGGCATCAATGTGAGGTAGAGCCCCATCCACACGCCATTTGCACAATGAATGAGGATCGATTTTTGTCAGACGGACGGATTCTTCGTCACGAATGTTATTTGCCCAGACATTGGCATAGGCCAGGAAGAAACGTTGTGATTCAGTATATCCTTCAATTTTCTTAGTAGACTTAGCTTCCTTTGTTTTAGAAAAAGCGTTATATGATACTTGTAATCCACCATGATCGGCAATATTCTCGCCCAGTGTATAGGTGCCGTTTGCATGAAGGTCGCCCAATACGACGAGACTATTAAAATAATCAACCAGAACGTTGGTCCGTTTGTCAAACCTGGCTGCATCATCAGCGGTCCACCAATCAGCCATATTGCCTTCCTTATCATATTTACGGCCCTGATCGTCAAAGCCATGGGTCATTTCATGTCCGATAACAACACCGATTGCTCCATAATTGATTGCATCATCCCCTTTCATGTAAAAGAATGGTGGCTGAAGAATCCCAGCCGGAAAACAAATTTCATTGCTGGTCGGGTTGTAATAAGCATTCACTGTTTGTGGAGTCATAAGCCACTCCGTCTTATCCACCGGCTTGTCCAGTTTGTTCAACTCATAATCATAGTCAAACTCAATGGCCCGTTCGATGTTAGCCCAATAACTGTCATCCTTAATGTTCAGTGCCGAATAGTCTCTCCATTTATCAGGATAGCCGATTTTCACGGTAATGGCGCTCAGTTTTTCCTGGGCTTTTGCTTTCGTGGCATCACTCATCCAGGCAAGTTCGCTAATGCGTTCACCTAATGACAGTTTCAGATTATCAACCAGTTTTAGCATCCTTTCTTTCGCTTCGGCAGGAAAATATTTTTGGACATACATCTGACCGACAGCTTCTCCGAGCGTGTTTCCAACTGTTGATACCGTTCTTTTCCAACGGGGTTGCAACACTTTAGCCCCACTCAGCTGCTTGCCATAAAATTCAAAATTCGCATTCACGAAATTATCACTCAGGTATTTGGCCGACATCTTAATCAGATCCCAGGAAAGCAAGGCTTTGATGTCTTCCACCGGTGCTGTTTTAATCAGATTGATTGCTGCAGCAACAGGCTCCTTCTGTCCTACGTTCAGCGAGGTGACCTGTTTCGCACCAATGCCTTCAAAAAATCGGCTCCATTCAAAAGCAGCCACTGAATCATTAAGTTGGCTAACAGCCAGTTTATGGTAATTCAGCTCTGGAATACGCAATTTCTCTTTCGGAAAATCAGCTGTTGCCATGGCTGTTTCCAATCCCATGATAGCAGCTGACGCTTTTTGCGCATCAGTTTCGGAATAACCTGCATTTACAAACTGCTTTTCTATCAGCTTGACATAACCCTCACGCAATTTCTTTGAGGCATCATCATTCAACAGGTAATATTCACGCTCGCCCATTCCAAGATCACCTTGATACACGTGCATAATATTCAAGGAACTGTTTTTATCATCAGGACCATAAGCGACACTGATGAACGGATTGATTCCTTTTCTTCTCAAGGAAATCAGCAAGTTTATGACATCTTCTCTGGTATTGGCTGCATGAATAGTCGCCAGTTCCTCTTTGATCGGTGCGGCACCGTCATTATTCAGCTTCACGCTGTCCATTCCCAGCTTGTACAGGTCACCTATTTTTTGAGCCACAGAACCTTGATCGTGCTGTGTCTTACCAAGATCCGTAATCAGGTCTTTGATTTGCAGTTCGTTTTGTTGAGCCAGCTTAATAAAGGTTCCATATCTTGAATACTCATCCGGAATCGGATTGGCATCGCACCATCCTCCGGTAGCAAACCGGTAAAAATCAGTACCAGGTAAGATTTTTTTGTCCAGATTGCCCATATTCAGCCCACCGGATGCAGCAACTGTGCTGTTATAACCTGTTGCGATCATTGCAAAAGTCATAGGTAAATACCAAAGATTTTTTTTCATATATCATGTTTAGAATTCGTTAAATGATAGACGATGTCCAAACAAAATGCATCAAGGCATTGTTTGAAATCTGGCAGGAAGTGCATCAGCTTGCTCTTTTTTGCCCTCGCGCAAAAATAGTATTATATTTATTAAAATCACTTTTCCATTAATCAAAATATTGATAAACAGTCACAAAATAGGCTAAATCCACTTCCTCTAGTGCCCGGTTAAGACAGGCTGTCAATCCGATTGTAATCAAAAATATGTCATTTTGGCTTATTTTTTAATACGAATATGCCATAATGGC
>JAUZOU010000184.1 GCA_030706285.1 Bacteroidota bacterium | reverse complement strand
TCGATAGACGGTGTCCATGCGAAGTTTCCGACAAGCAATCTTTCGTTCACTTATCCGGACTTTAAAAAGATCGATAATCTGAGCGAAGGAAATAAGCTTTACACGCTGACTTATGGAGTGGACGATCAGCGCCGGAAATCCGTATATCAGGTAGGGGGAGTTGTTAAACAGACCCGTTATTATCTTGGCGACTATGAAGAAGAAGTGGATGCCAGTGGCAACATACGGAAAATTCATTATCTTAGTGGCGGAGCGGTACTGATCCTCAACAATGGGAAAGACAGCCTGTTGTTCGGGTACACCGACTACCAGGGTTCTTTGATAGCATTGACCGAGGAAAGCGGCAATGTATTACAACGCTATGCCTACGATCCGTGGGGCAACCGTCGTAACCCGGAAGACTGGACACAGTCCGATACCCGTACTTCGTGGCTGCTCAATCGCGGCTACACCATGCATGAGCATCTGGACGCCTTCGGCATCATCAACATGAACGGCCGGGTGTATGACCCACTGACTGGAATGTTCTTTAGTCCAGACCCTTATGTTCAGGCACCTGGTGATTGGTTGAATTATAACAGGTATGGGTATTGTTTGAATAATCCGCTGGTTTATACGGATCCCAGTGGTGAAAACCCTCTTATAATTGCTGCGATTTTTGCAGGCCTGATTGAAGGTGGTGCCAATTTAGCCTCAAACTGGCATAAGGTAGACAATGTTTGGGATGGGCTAGGTTACTTTGCAAGTGGTGCGGCTGGTGGTGCGATATCTGTGTTTAATCCAGTATTGGGAGGGTCTATTACATCAACAGGTAATATAATAACTGATGTAGCAGGTGGTGATCGTCCTGATATAAAGAATGCAAAAGATGCCGCATTATACGTTGGTGGTAAATTCCTTGATGGGTTTGGAGCAGCTGGCTCAGGGCAAATAGGTAAAGCAATGGGCGCTTCTATTTCTAGCTGGTTCCAACGCGTCTCTTATGAGGGAACAACTCAGTTGGTGAAAAGTGAGGTTGGTGTAATGTATGCAGAATTGCCTACCTTTATCGTTGAATCCAGTAAAAATGAGTTTGTCGCTGGGGTGGGGAAAGTTGCCGCTGGATCGGGGACACAAGGTTTTAGGTCATTCTCTGCATTTAAAAGAGCAATGGGACCTGCGGGTGAAGGACAAGCATGGCATCATATCGTAGAGAAAACGCCTGGTAATATTGCTAAGTTTGGCAATGAAGCGATTCATAATACAACGAACCTTATGAAATTGCCTAACGGCGTAGGTACTATTCATGCTAGGGTCTCAGGGTATTATTCCTCAATTCAGCCATTTACAGGTGGTCAAACTGTACGACAATGGTTAAGTACACAAAGTTTCCAAGCACAATATGATTTTGGACTTCAAACATTAAGAAACTTCGGTTGGTGATGAAAATTAAAAATTTAGAAACAGCATTAGCTTTGTTTGAAGAAGCAGCAATTAAACACGTTGAAGCAACAGAGCAAGGTGATTATAAGACTGGCAATAAGAATTATAAAAATATAGCAAAAGTAATCGATTACTTAAAATTGAATAATCAATTACTCAGTCTTAAGCAGTTTTTGAATCATTCCTCAGTAGGGGTACGTATGTGGTCTGCAACGTATCTTTTGCCTTTAGTTGAGAACGAAAGTCTTAAAGTATTGAATGAAATATCAAATATTCCGGGTATTCATTCCTTAACAGCAAAGACAACTATAAGTGAATGGCAAAAGGGAAACTTAAAACTATAAGAAATATAATATTATGAAATACTTTCACTAGTGTATGCTAAAAGCTGTTAAATATTTCTATAATACTGATAATCAGTATGTATATTGTCAAATACCTTGTTGAACTTTTGAACTGGTTACCTTTGCTAGTGAACTTAAAAATTGCGTACAATGAACAGTGGCAAGTATCTTTTCAGTCAAATTACCGATTTTCTTCCCAAACGATATTTCGAAAGACTTGTCATGGCTATTTGTAACAATAGAACCCAATGATGGGATTTGACATACTGGAACCAGATGCTCGTTCTCATGTTCGGCAAGTTGGATGGTTGTAACAGCCTTCGTGAACTGACAGATATTACTACGGCACATGCCAAGAAGTCCTTTCACCTTGGTTTTGGAAAGACCCCGATAAACCGAAGCGTGCTTTCCAAGGCTAACCAACTCCGAGACTATCATATCTTTGAGAAATTCGCCTATCACATGGTAGAACTTGCCCAGCAGAAGCGTATCGATCAGGAGTTTGAGCTCAACTGAAAGTACTATGCCTTTGATTCCACAACCATTGACCTCTGTCTGTCTCTTTTCGAGTGGGCAAGGTTCAGAAGCGCCAAGTTCTGCATCAAGGTACACACACAACTTGATAGAGTGACCCAGATACCTGTATCGTTCAATATCACAGAAGCTGCCGTTCATGACATGGACTGGATTAACTACGATGCGTTTGCCTGCTATATTTTGACCGTGGTTACTGGGACTTGGACAGGCTGTACTGTATCGAGATGCTCAACTCGTTTCTCGTTATACGGGAAAAGCGAAGGCCAACGTTTGACGTGGTGGACGGAGAAGATCTTCTGGAGGGCACAGACAATATCTTTCGAGACAGCACTGTAAGGTTCACCACAAAGGGAAACACAGAAAACTACCCGTCCGAGATCATGATAATAGTATATTATGAACCTGAACTCAAACGTACCTTCACATACTATACGAACAACTTTTTTCTGAAGGCCAAGGATGTTGACCATTGACGAATTTTGGCAACAGTATTGGATTAAGAAAGAATCAATTATGAATGTAGCTTAACTTTTTGTCCGGTAAAAGTTTGCAAGTCCATAGGATAAAATGGTATGAAAGAAGCGCAAGCAGAAAAGCTAAAAAATATTTTAGCAAATATGGAGTTATATGGAATGACAACGATAATCCAACTTACTAAAAACTACAGTTATGAACAAAATGTTTTTAATTCCAATTGTATCGTTATTATTTTCTCAATGTGGTAAAGAGGATTTGTCGCGAGGATTTAGTCTTTATAATAATTCAGATAACCCCATCAGCTATTATATGCCATGGAAACATGGGATTTTTTATCCTGATACTATTCTACCTGAAATGAATCCTTACCCATATAAATTTGATAAAGAATACCATTTTAGCTTTGGAGAAGGAAATTTTGACGAAAATGCTCTTTTCGAGCTATTCCCAACTGATACGATGTCGATTTTCTTTTTTGATCCCGATACATTGGCAAAGTATAATTGGGAAACTATTAGAGAAGATTATAAAATATTAGTCCGATATGATTTAAGTCATAATGATTTAAAAAAATTAGGTTGGTGCATTTATTACCCTCCTACAGAAGTCATGAAAGGTATGAAAATGTATTTTCGTAGTTCAGATGTTATCAATTTGTAATCGGTGACCTCGGTACGAACAACTTTGTAAAATAAGATAGATAAAAAAGCACAGCAAGTCCGGGCTTTTTCATGCATTAGAAATTAACCTTTCCGTCCAACAAATCTTTCATGCGTTTTTGATACACAGAACTTTCCGACTTGCATCCTGCTCCTATGGGTTATGCATATGACATATTCGTTTGATACGAAGGTCGGAATTCCATAACCTCCCAACTCTGGCAGTATGGCTGTCATGCGGTCGATTATGCTGTCAAGTAAATCCAGCTTTTACCTGGATTTACTTGACAGCATAATCGACCGCATGATCCGGATCTTAAATTAACGAGCTTCCGGTGCCGGAAGTGGCAGAAGCCAGTTTCACGGACAGAGATGTCTTAGCCCTGAACGTATAGGATGTGCCGGGTTTGAAGCAACTCAGATCAGGAGAAGTGGCTTTAGGTCGAGCGTACAAGGTGGCAATGATATTGGATCCGAGCAGTTCGTACACTTGAGCCTTGCTGACCTTAACATCGTTAAACCATAATGAATCGGCAGCCGCGCCGTCATTAGAACCAGCCACAGCCAGCGTGAATTCCTGATCCGTTCCGACAATACGGTATTTGATTTTCAACGAATCGATGCAGGAGAAGGTATTTCCTTCAGAAATTGTAAGGCAGGCATTTTTTATGGTCGCCGCTTCGACGATGCTGGCATATTGCTGGCCATTCTCGGCAAGGAAAGACTCGATGTTTTTGCCGTAGATCGTATCGGATTGTGCAATACGGACATAACCACTATCTGCGTCAGATGCGCAGGCTTTTCTGTTATTGATGTCAGAGTAATTGAAATTGAACTCGATGTCAGGACCAGGAACTTCAATGGTCATGCCATCATCACAGGCTGTCAATATAAAAGCAGAGAAAATAAGCGTAATGGCTGAATAAAAAGGAATACAGAACTTTTTCATTAAACGATGGACTTCATTAATAATAGGTTTGCAAAGATACTTTCTTTTTTAGGAAATGGCCATAAGTGTTAATTGAAATTGAACTGATAAACAGAAAACAGTCCTTCAACCTGTTGAATTTTTCAGTTAGAGCGACAGAAAATGCATGTATTTTTTGGCTCAACCTCAATGATCAGCCAGGATAATACACGCTGTTTTCCATAGAATTTCATTGAATTTTATTAATTTTGCCCTTTCATAGACAACGACTAAATTTTGATTGCATTATATGGATATTGCCAGTAAATACAGCCCAGCAGAGGTTGAAGACAAATGGTACCAATATTGGATGAACCATCATTTGTTCCATTCCGTACCGGATGAACGGGAACCTTATACCATCGTTATTCCGCCGCCCAATGTAACCGGAGTCCTGCATATGGGGCACATGCTTAACAACACCATTCAGGATATTCTGATCAGACGAGCCCGCATGCAGGGGAAAAATGCTTGCTGGGTACCTGGTACAGACCATGCGTCGATTGCTACCGAAGCCAAAGTGGTGGGAAAACTGGCCGCACAAGGGATCAAAAAAACAGACATCGGTAGGGAAGAATTTCTGAAACATGCCTGGGAATGGACAGAAGAACATGGCGGCATTATTCTGGAACAGCTTAAGAAGCTCGGCGCTTCTTGTGACTGGGACAGAACTTGTTTCACGATGGACGAAAAACGGTCGGAAAGTGTCGTGAACGTGTTTGTCGATCTTTATAACAAAGGATTGATATACAGAGGTGTGCGTATGGTCAACTGGGATCCGAAAGCTCAGACTGCCCTTTCGGATGAGGAAGTGATTTACCAGGAAGAGCATTCTAAACTCTATTATCTGCGTTATAAGATCGATGGGGAAGATGGCTATGCAATTGTGGCAACCACCCGTCCTGAAACAATCTTCGGCGATACTGCCATGTGTATCAATCCACATGATCCAAAAAATACCTGGTTGAAAGGCAAACGGGTACTCGTACCGCTGATTAACCGTTCCATCCCGGTCATTGAAGATGAGTATGTTGACATAGAATTTGGTACAGGATGCCTGAAAGTGACGCCAGCCCATGATGTGAATGACTATATGTTGGGCGAAAAATACAACCTTGAGTCGATCGACATCTTCAACAATGACGGTACACTCAATGAGCATGGTGCCATGTATGCCGGTATGGACCGCTTTGATGTCCGTAAAAAGATTGAAAAAGAGCTGGATGATGCGGGACTTTTGGAAAAAGTAGAAGCCTATGTCAATAAAGTCGGCTTCTCCGAACGGACCAAAGCTGCAATCGAACCAAAACTGTCCATGCAGTGGTTCCTGAAAATGACTGATCTGGCGAAACCCGCGCTGGATGCCGTCATGAACGATGAGATCAAACTGGTTCCGCCCAAGTTTAAGAATACCTATCGGCATTGGATGGAAAATGTCAAAGACTGGTGTATTTCACGTCAACTTTGGTGGGGACACCAAATTCCTGCCTATTTCCTGCCTAAGGGTGGCTTTGTGGTAGCAGAAACACCGGAAAAGGCCGTGCAACTGGCTAATGAAAAATTGTTTGCCGGCAAATGTCCCTGTTGCAGTGGCATCCCTCCTTTGACTATTGATGACTTGCGTCAGGACGAAGATTGTCTGGATACCTGGTTTTCTTCCTGGTTGTGGCCGATCTCTGTATTTGACGGCATCAACCGTCCTGAAAACGAAGACATTCGCTACTATTATCCGACCAATGATTTGGTAACAGCACCTGATATCCTGTTTTTCTGGGTAGCCAGAATGATTATTTCCGGATTTGAGTATAAAAAAGCACCCTGTTTCAACAATGTCTATCTGACC
>JAUZOU010000183.1 GCA_030706285.1 Bacteroidota bacterium | reverse complement strand
CTGATCTTTACGCTTGGAAAGGCCAAAGACACCGACAAAGATGGAGTGCCCGATAAATATGACAAATGCCCGTCGACCCCTGCCGGTGTACAAGTGGACGAATTAGGCTGTCCGGTTGATACGGATACTGACGGAGTTCCTGATTACCTGGACAAATGCCCGCTAACGCCCGCCAACGTCAAAGTGGATGCGAATGGTTGCCCGCTCGATTCTGATGGCGATGGAGTGCCCGATTATCTGGACAAAGGGCCCAATACTCCAAAAGGTGTAAAGGTTGACGCCGACGGACGTCCGATCGATACGGATGCCGATGGCGTAGCTGACTATCTGGATAAATGTCCGAATACCCAAAAAGGCATTAAGGTTGATACAAAAGGTTGTCCACTGGATTCTGATGGAGACGGCGTGCCCGATTACCTGGACAAATGTGCCGATACCCCGAAGGGAGCCACTGTAGATGCCTTTGGCTGTCCGGTTGATACGGACAAAGACGGCGTGCCCGACTACCTGGATAAATGCCCGACTGTACCTGGCATTGCCGCCAACAAAGGTTGTCCTGAAATCAAAGCAGAAACTAAAAAAGTCTTTGCTCAGGCGCTCCAGGGTATTCAGTTCGAAAGCGGAAAAGACGTCATCAAAAAGATGTCCTTCCCCATCTTAAATAAAGTCGTAGCTGTCATGAAAGACAATCCATCCTATAATCTTGAAATAAACGGACATACAGATAACACGGGAGATGCCGCAACCAACCTGATGTTATCACAAAAGAGAGCGGATGCTGTCAAGAATTATCTGGTCATGAAAGGAATCAATGGAACCAGGCTCACGGCAAAAGGTTATGGGCAGACGATGCCAGTGGCCGATAATGCGACAGTAAAAGGAAGGGCTCAGAACCGGCGGGTTGAATTCAAGGTGCTGTTTTGAAACCACAAGGTCAAGCCATTGTCTTCCGGGCAGAGCAGGCTTATTAAACGTAGAGGCCTTTGATTTCTGCCACCTGAAACATGCCTGATCATCGACGTACTGTCAATAACGTTTGATTGAACGTCAAAAGCCCTGGGATAGATAAATTCCAGGGCTTTTTCTTAGTTAAACAGGCTTATCCGTGTCATCGCTTTCTGTTGCCGTCTGCTCTAAAGCAGGATTATTCGAATCCATTTTCAGGCGACCTGTGTTTCTGAATTCTTTAGGCGTCAATCCTGCTTTCTGACGGAAAAAGGTCGAAAACTGCCCAGGCGTATCGAAGGTCAATTCGTAAGCAATTTCCGAAACAGACAAATTTGTGTTGAGCAGCAGATCTTTTGCTCGCTGCAAACGAATCTGCAATTGGAATTGTGCGGGCGAAATCCCCGCATATTTCTTAAACGCCTTCCTGAACCACGAATAGCCCAAGCCCAGCTGTTCAGCTACCTCAGCCGGTGAAATTTTATTGTTAATATTGTTACGGATGATGATACGAGCCTGATTGATTTTATCGACGACTTCTTTGTCCGAGAAGAG
Organism: Bacteroidota bacterium; assembly: GCA_030706285.1. GTDB lineage: Bacteria > Bacteroidota > Bacteroidia > Bacteroidales > UBA1402 > UBA8389. The sequence goes on along the minus strand of JAUZOU010000183.1, from coordinate 4,770 downwards.
GCTGTTCTGTGTTTTGAAATACAACAAGCCAAGCATATGACGGACAATGCTGGAGGCAACCTGCTGATAGCCTTTTGCTTCCTGTTCAGCATATTCGATGATAGATTTGTAGTATGAAATGAATTCATCATCAATACCCACCTTGAAAACAGGATCACTCTCGCTGAAAAAACTGGAAGGCATCATGCTTCTGGCATTAATCCCGTCAAAGCCCACCCAATATTCGTCCCAGCCTGTGTGAGCATCATAGCTGTAATTATGCCATTCTCCAGGAAACAACAAGATGATATTACCGGCGCTGATCTGAGTTTTGGCACAATGCGTCGATTCGAATGAACCTGATCCTTTAACAATAAACAACAGCTGGAACTCATCCAATACACGGCCACGCTTGGTATTGAAGCTATAGACAGACGGATGGATGGAAAGGAACGGATTGACTTTAGATGGAGGGATACTTTGATAACCACAAGTCGTCAGAAACAAGCCCCATTCTCTGTCTTTGTCATTGACAGTCAGGTAATTGAAATGGTTTATGCTTTTTGTGTCCATAGTATTGATTTCCAGGTTCTGCATGAAATAAACAGGTAGTGACAGATAACATCGGATTTAGGTTCTTATCAAAAAATGTCAAGGAACAAAAAACAACCGACGGTCAAAAACCAATGGAATTATGTCAATTTTATAAATAGATATGGTTTTGACTTACACTACATTTGCCAACCTGCCTATGCAGAGCGACTTCAAACAAAAGTAGATAAAAAGTTAATAAATCCAAACCTGAATGGGCAAAAAACACAGGACCCTTCTCCTTCTCCTCGGCTTACTTGCTCTTCCTGCATTAGGCAGAAATGACAACTATTTCCCTGACAAGGACTTGACAACAGTTGGGGTTTATTATTATCCGGAACAATGGAACGCCTCCGAGTGGGATCGGGATTTCAAGAAAATGGCCGAATTGGGCTTTGAATTCACTCACATCGGAGAATTTGCCTGGGCTCAGCTAGAGCCTGAGGAAGGAGTCTATCGGTTTGCCTGGTTGGATAAGGCCATCGAACTGGCAGCCAAGAACAAGCTGAAAGTGATTTTATGTACCTCCACGGCCACTCCTCCTGTCTGGTTGACACGGAAATACCCGGAAATTCTTATCACCAACGAAAACGGAACTAAACTGGATCACGGCGCCAGACAACATGCTTCTTTTTCAAATCCCCTCTACAAGGAACTATCGTTACGGATGATCGTAGAACTAGCCAAACGTTATGGCAAGGACAACCGCATCATCGGCTGGCAACTGGACAACGAACCGGCTGTGCAATACGATTACGGCCCTGCCGCCGAAAAAGGATTCAGGAACTTCCTTCGCCAAAAATACGGCACCATCGATTCGTTGAATGCCGCATGGGGTACTGCGTTCTGGAGCCAGGTTTACAGCCGGTTCGATGAAATCACGTTGCCCAAGCTATCCATGATGTTCATGAATCCCCATCAGATCATGGACTATCGCCGGTTTGCCGCTCAACAAACCACGTCTTTTCTCGACAGTCAAAGCAACTGCATCAAACAGTACGCCATACCGCAGCAGTTTGTCACCAGCAATTTTATCCCCAACTACGAAGAGGGGCACATCGGAGACTGCAAAGAACTTGATTTTTACAGCTATACACGCTATATGGTCTTTGGTGACCAAACCGGTGTCGGAGTAAAAGGCTTCCGGGTTGGAGATCCGCTCCGTATTTCGTATGCCAACGATTTCTTCCGGCCTATCAATGGCATCTATGGCGTCATGGAACTGCAACCTGGGCAGGTAAACTGGGGTGAAGTCAATGCCCAACCGCTCCCTGGTGCTGTCCGTCTATGGTTATGGAGTGTGTTTGCAGGTGGCAGCGATTTTACATGTGCCTACCGTTTCAGACAGCCGCTGGCAGGGATGGAACAATATCATTATGGTATTGTTGGAACGGACGGCGTAACGACTACGCGAGGGGGCCTTGAATACAGCCGGTTCATTCAGGAAATCAACTTGCTGCGAAAGGCCTATTACGCACCGAGGCTACACGTTCCAGCTAGCTATAAAGCGCGTCAGGCAGCCATTCTGTTCAATCATGAAAACGCTTGGAACATCGATCGCCAGAAACAAAACAAGTACTGGGACACAGAAGCGCACATTCAGCATTACTATGCCGCGCTCAAATCGTTCGGTGCCCCGGTCGATGTGATCCGCGAAAAAGAAGATTTTCGCAAGTACCCATTCCTGATCGTTCCGGCCTATCAGCTGATTGACGATGGCCTGGTTGCCCGCTGGAAAGCTTATGCCGCAGCCGGCGGTCATCTGGTATTCACCTGCAGGACAGGACAAAAAGACCGGTTCGGACGCTTTTTCGAAGGGAAATTCGGTTACAAACTATTCGATTTGATTGGTGCTGAATTTGACTTTTTCGATCTGCAGCATCCTGAGAGCCCTGGTTGTGTCAGGATGGACAATCAATCGTACCAATGGTATACCTGGGGCGAAGTTTTTATTCCTGACAAGGGAACAGAAGTCTGGGGAACCTATCAGGACGATTTTTACACCGGTAAAGCGGCCATCATCCATCATACCTATGGTAAAGGAACCGTTACCTACGTGGGTGTGGACAGTAAAAACGGAGACCTGGAAAAGGAGGTGCTGAAGAAGGTGTATAATCTGGCCCATGTCCCAGTGTTGGACCTGCCCAGAGGTGTGCTGGTGGAATACAGGAATGGGTTCGGCATTGCCTTGAATTACGCCGATACGGTTTATCAGTTCCCTCTCCCGGCCAATGCCCAGGTCCTGATCGGAAAGAATCCGCTTTCCACGACGGATGTTTTAGTTTGGAAAGAAAAATAACGAGCTATTTCTGCCAAACTTCGGAGGTCGTTAGCTGAAAAAACCTCCGTTTTGGCTATTTTTACGACGTTAATTATTAACCTGATCACCATGAATCTGATTTCTATCATCGGGCTAGTGGCTGCCATTGTCTCCACCATCAACCAATTGCCACAAGCCTGGAAAACCATCCGCAGCAAAGATACTCATAGCTTGTCATTGGGCATGTACTCCATGGTCTGGGTCGCCACCTCTCTGTGGCTCGCGTACGGCATTCTACTGAAAGATACGCCGCTGATCCTATCAAACAGCATTTCCATCATACCGATCAGCTATATTTTCTGGATGAAATTGCACAACACGCTTTCGGGCAAGGACGCCAAAATTGATCAATTACTCAAAAAGCAAGGTCCTGCTTTTTAAGCAGCAATCAGTGATCGGTCAGACCGGTGACTTGCTTTTGGACAAACCGGTTTACCGTTGGCTCCAAGGTGCTTTTCACCCGGATCAGATCGATGCCATGAACATCTTCCAGATAGAACGTGGGACGTGCATCCGGTTTAAAATAGCTCAAACTAATGTTTTCAAGTGTCACCCGGTTAACATGCCGTAGAAAGAATCCCGAAGCAGGTATATCGCCAAACATCCATGGCTCAGGATACAAACGCTCATTTTCAGGTGGAACAAGCGTCGCCTTGTCTGCCGTTTCCCCTCCCTTATAAAGAATGCGGATATCGCACAGGCTGACATCTTCGATGGGATGACCGGGAATTCCACTCAGTATGCAGCTATATCTTGAATCGGCATTATCGCAGTTGATGTGACTGATGGAAATATGCCGCATACTTCCAACCGGAGTACCTTCAGGACTACGCATACGGGCACCCAGTCGTAGAAAAATCGGGGCATTCACGATGTCTTTCATGGAAATGTTCGTGATGCAGACGTCTTCCAAAGATCCTCCGTCCACCGTTTCCAGCGCCAATCCCCGGCAATGTTCGAAGATGCAGTTGGATATGGTAATGTTCTTGAATCCTCCGCTCGATTCTGTTCCCAGTTTAATGCGCCCGGTATTGAATCCCTGATCAGGTGCCTGAGGTTCATCTGTTTCATAAGTTCCTGCCAGCATCGTCCCTTGATCGTAACCACTGACAAAGCAATTGGCGATGGTTACTTTTTCCGTATCCTTAAAACGGCCCAGTGCATAACTGGCCTTAAGCACGAGGGCATCATCCCACGGTGTATTGATGCTACAATCGGAAATGTGCACATTCCGGCAACAGTCGATGTCAAATCCGTCCCGGTTGGTATCCACTTTCACATGGCTGATTGTCATGTTTTCCACGCCTGTGGCCAACACGGCAAAATGGCCGCAATGGTTCAGGGTAAGATCCCGGATATCCACATTGATGCATTCCCTGAGTGCAATGGCTTTATTGCCGGCACCCGGAATGCGGCTTTCTTCACGTGTCAGTCCGTATCCGTAAATGGTCCCGGAACCATCGATGCGGATATTTTTTAGCCCAATGCCCCATATAAGACTGTTCTTAAAATGGCTGTGCCCAAAATCCTGATACTTGGTATATTCGCTTGGTTCAGCCTCATCATAACCTTGCTTGGCGGATGGCGGAGCCGCTTCAAGTACAGCCCCGTTTTCCAGATACAGATGGATGTTGTCTTTCAGCCGGATGGAATAACTTCGATAGGTCCCCGCCGGAAAATAAATCAGGCCACCACCATTGGCCGAAGCCGCTTCAATAGCTTGATTGATGGCAGGCGAATCGATTGTCTTGCCGTCACCTATAGCACCATAATCCCTGATATTGTAACCAATGGCATAGTCAGAAATGGAAATCAGGGCCAAAGTTAGTATGAGGCAGAGCTTCTTCATGAGTCTTGTTGGTTTTGGTGGATAATTCCTG
>JAUZOU010000182.1 GCA_030706285.1 Bacteroidota bacterium | reverse complement strand
CGTGGATCATATCCAGGAACCACTTTGGCTGCGGGAAGAAGGCTTCTTCCAATTCATGGGCAGGCGTGATCCAGTTGCGTGAGCCAAGCACACAAACCGGCGCATCCAAATAATCGAAGCACAAAGATCCGATATTGGCTGCCAAGTCGTTCAGAAATGAGCCGCGGGCACAGGCATCGCTGGCCACAATGATCTTTCCGGTCTTTTTGACGGACTCGATCACTTTCTCATAATTGAACGGAACCATACTACGGGCATCAATCACCTCGGCACTCATGCCATAGGTCGCCTCGAGTTCTTTGGCCGCTTTCAAAGCCGGATACAAGGTATTGCCAATGGTCAGGAAGGTAATGTCCTTTCCTTCCTTCTTGACATCCGCTTCGCCGAATGGAATTTCATAATAACCTTCAGGCACGCCACCTTGATGGAATTGCTCACCAATATCATAAATACGCTGACTTTCAAAAAAGACAACCGGATCGGTTCCCTGAAGGGCCGCATTCATCAAGCCTTTGGCATCGTACGGCGTAACAGGAAAACAAACTTTGATGCCCGGAACATGAGCCACCAGCGAAGACCAATCCTGTGAGTGCTGAGCACCGTATTTGGAACCGATGGACACACGGACGACAACCGGCATCTTGAGCACATTACCGCTCATGGCTTGCCATTTCGGCAACTGGTTGAATAGTTCGTCACCGCAACGGCCGATGAAGTCACAATACATGATTTCAGGGATGACACGGCCACCACACATGGCATAGCCGATGGCCGTCCCGATAATGGCGCCCTCTGCAATCGGAGAATTGAACAGACGGTGATACGGCAACGCTTCGGTCATGCCCTGATAAACGGCGAAAGCGCCGCCCCAGTCGCGGTTTTCCTCACCATAGGCTACCAAAGAAGCATCTTTATAAAAACGATCCATGATGGCTTCGAAAATACCATCTCTCAGCTGGAACTGTTTCATTTTGCTGAATGGTTTCCCTTCAGCATCAAAAGCGAACCGCTCTCTTCCGGCAATTTTCTTGACACGGGCGTTTTCAGACAGTGGCTGAAGCACATCAGGCTTGGCTGTTGAGAAAGAGTCCACCGATCCGTTAGAGAACATCATGTCTCCGATCACCTCCGCATTCGTCATGCGGGGAGAAATTTCATCGTTGATGGCTTTCAGGAACATTTCATAAATCAGGTCTTTCACATCCTTTTGAATAGCATCCAAATCGGATTGAGTAGCCACGTTGGCATCGATCAGTTGTTCGCCGTAGGTTTTGATGCAATCATATTCTTCCCAGGCTTCCACCTCATCTTTCGTCCGGTAAGAAGACGCATCCGAGGGACTATGACCGCTGTACCGGTAGGTAACGATATCGAGCAATACCGGACCTTTTTTCTCCTCGATCAACTGACGCTTGCGTTTGTAAGCGTCGATAATGGCCAGTGGATTGTAACCGTCTACGCGTTCCGCGTACATTTGTTCATCATTCAAACCGGCACCGATACGGGCAGGAAAATGATAGCCCATGGTTTCACCGCAGGTCTGTCCGCCCATACCGTACATATTGTCCATGATGTTGACAATAAGGGGCAGCCCCCCTTTCATATCACCTTCCCACAGTTTGGTAAACTGATCCATGGCAGCAAACGTCAAACCTTCCCAAACAGGTCCACAGGCCATGGATGCATCACCCAGATTGGCGACGACCAGTCCTTTCTTTCGGTTCACTTTTTTATAAAGGGCCGCTCCCACCGAGATATCACCGGAACCGCCGACAATGGCGTTGTTCGGATAGATACCGAATGGGGTAAAGAAAGCGTGCATGGAACCACCCAAGCCTTTGTTAAAACCGGTTTCACGGGCAAAGATTTCGGCCAGCGCTCCATAAATCAGGAACCGGCGAGCCAGCTCTTTGGTGGTACCCTGGAAATCTTTTTGAACGATTTTCAAAGCCGCTCCGCCAAAGAAATTCGACATGACATCCATCAAGTACTTGTCATCCGATTGGTGAATGGCACTCATACCTTTGGCCAGAATTTCTCCGTGGCTACGATGGCTTCCGAAAATAAAATCATCTGTCGTCAGGGTCCAGGCCATACCAACGGCGGCAGATTCCTGTCCGATGGACAAATGTGCCGGTCCCGGATGGTTGTAAGATGTTCCGTTATATTCACCTTTCGTCTTGATCAGGTTGATCATGGTTTCAAATTCCCGGATCAGGGCCATATCGTGATAGATATGTTTGAATTCTTCTGTCGTGAAGTTTCCTTTTTCGTCTTTGACGGTTTTTTGATATTGATTCACCGGGATCGACTTAAAATTCATGACTCCCGGTTTTCGCGTGTCTTTAGGATCGATAAACTGTGACTTAGGCATTGTTTCAGGTATTTATAGATTGTTGGATGATTAAATGGAAAAAATGGTTTCTTTCAGGATTTCACTGACCGTCGGATGCGGAAAGACCACTTCCTGCATTTCCTTGATCGTCATTTCCTGCTCGATGGCCAGGCAAGCACCGTAGATCATTTCGCTGCAAGGATTGCCAAGCATATGGACGCCAAGCACTTCGCCGTATTTTTCTCCGACGAGCACTTTGCAAAGGCCGTTTCCGCCTTCATTTTCAGCCACGAACCGGCCGGCAAAAGCCATCGGCAATTTGGCCACTTTGTAAGCGACACCCTGTGCTTTGGCTGCTTCTTCGGTTAAACCGACGCCAGCCACCTCGGGATTGGTATAAACGACACCAGGAATGGCATTGTAACGCATCACATCCGGACGGCCGGTCAGGTTGTTGACCACCACTTCGCCTTCACGGCTGGCCGTATGCGCCAACAGGGAGAATCCGGTTACATCGCCGGCAGCAAAGACACCGGGCACATTGGTCCGCATCTTCTCATCCACTTTAATGGCATTGCGGTTCATTTCGACGTTCAGGTTTTCAAGGCCGAATCCTTTGGTCACCGCCCTTCGGCCAAGGCTGGCCAGAATCTTTTCGCCTTCAGCCGATTCGGTTTTCCCGTCTTTTTCAAAGAAGACCTTGTTGCCTTCCACCTTGACCACTTTGGCCTGAAGATGAAATTCGATGCCTTTCTTGGCATACACATCGCGTAACATGGCACTAATCTCAAAATCAAGACCACCCAAAATCTCAGATAGCATTTCAATCACGGTCACTTTAACGCCCAGACTATTGAAAAAGCTGGCAAATTCCATGCCGATGACACCTCCGCCGATAACAACCAAAGAAGCAGGTAATTCTTTCAGCGCCAGAATCTCCCGGTTGGTCATGATGGCTTCATTCGACAGATCCAGTCCGGGAATGGGCGGAATAAAAGCTTCGGAGCCTGTGCATATCAATAGATTGGCACCAAGATAGGTTTCACCGTTGCACGCGATGGCTACGCCTTCTGCGCTTCGGCCCTGAATCATCGCTTCACCTTTGACGACGGTCACATGATTGGTCTTCATGGCACTTTCGACACCGGCAACCAATTTTCTGACCACCTTATCTTTACGAGCAGCCATTTTCCCGAAATCAAACGTGACCTGTTCGGCGAAAACACCGTATTTATCACCATGAAGGGCATTCACATACGTTTTGGCACTATATAAAAGCGTTTTGGTCGGGATGCAGCCTTCGTTCAGGCAAACACCTCCCATGCGGTTCTTTTCAAACAAAATGACGTTCAGTCCCTTGTGTCCGGCACATTCGGCAGCCACATAGCCACCAGGGCCTCCGCCGATGATCATTAAATCGTACATATACTACTTTATTAAAAAATATCTAATTCAAGTGTCTCAATTTCAATGGCAATCTGCTTCAAAAAGCGAGTAGCCTCTCCCCCGTCCAACGCACGGTGATCGTACGTCAGGCTTAGTCCGATGTATGGGACAAAACCGTAGACGCCATCTCCAAGATCCTTTGGACGAGGCACGATGGTATTGACTCCCAGAATGGCAGCCTGCGGCAAATTGATGACCGGAGTAAAGATCTCCACACCATAATTGCCCAGATTGGAGACTGTAAAGGTAGCAGCTTCTGATGAAAGTAGCTCCGGAGAAATGGCACCTTTTCGGCAAGCGCCTGCCACTTCCTTAAGTTGATTGGCCAAACCGATGATGGATAAATCATCCGCATTGCGGACAACAGGCACCATCAATCCACGATCCGTATCAACAGCCAGTCCCAGGTGGACTTTGTTGAACAACCGCATGCTGTCACCCAAAAAATGAGAATTGGCATTCGGAAATTTTTTCAAGGCTTTGACCACAGCAAAGCAAACCATATCGTTCAAGGTAATGTTTGTCGTTAGTTTGCCTGCATCCATGGCACTTTTGACTTGTTTGCGCAAGGCTTGAATCCGTCGGGCATCAGCACCAAGATGGTGAGTAAGCTGGGCTGAGTTCTGCAGCGAAGTGTACATGGCTTTGGCAATGATCTTTCGCATATTGGAAAGTTTCTTGTCTTCGTAGTCAGTCCCATAAACCGGGTTGACGGGCGCTGCAAGGTCAGTCGCTCTGATTGCCCCGGCCAGTCCGGTCCCGGTTCCTTGCGATTGAACGCCTTCTTCTGCTACCATCTTTTTGGCCAGCGGTGTCAGTTTAGGCCGCTCCGATAAGACAGAATGCACATCCCGTTCGATAACGCGTCCGTTAGGACCTGTTCCTGACAACCGGGCAGCATCCACTGCTTCTTTCGATGCAAGATTCCTGGCACGCGGAGAAACAAACGACCGGATTTCCTGTGAAGCTTCTGGATTGACAGCAACAGGAACACTGGCAGCCGGTGCCTGTTCGGAAACCTTGGCGGTTACCGGCTGAGTGGCTGCAGGTGCCTCCGCCGGTGCCTGTGCTGTTTCTCCCAATAAAGCGGCATAGTCTTCACCCGGTTGACCGATGACCATCATGTTATACAGAACAGGCACTTCATCACCTTCTTTATAAAAACTTTCAAGCACGATACCATCTGCCGGCGATTCTTCTTCAAAAGAAGCCTTATCTGTTTCATAGGCAAACAGCACCTCTCCTTTTTTTACTTGATCACCTTTGTTTTTCTTGATTTCAGTGATGATACAACTTTCAACAGATTGCCCTTGTTTGGGCATGATTACAACTACGGCCATAATTCTTCTGAATTTATTCGATTTTGGGTTAACAATCAGTTTGCTCAACCAGGCCGGAAGAATATGTTTTCATGATATTGTTTAAAGTGCGCTCCCTTACCTATTGAGATGCGCAAATATAAATAAAGCACTTGTAAATACAAGTGCTTTATAAACTAATTTTAAAAAATATTTTATACTGCTGTATTTCAATCTGTTGAAAAATACAAGTCGAACAACTTGTCCATACAAGACGTAGTACTTGTGATTCCAAGCATTACTGGAACAATTCTTGCACCAATGTTTCGCGAATGGCTTTAATGTGATCAGGCCCGGTACCACAGCAACCTCCGATGATGCTCGCACCAGCTTCCACCATGGCCTGTACGTGACTGGCCATAAATTCAGGTGTTTCCGGAAAACGTGTTTCGCCGTTTTCAAAGACTGGCAGTCCGGCATTAGCATGAATCAAAATGGGTACAGAGGCGTTTTCCGTCCGAATCGCCCGCACAATATCGATCATCCCGAGTGACCCGTTTCCACAATTGCTGCCCAGCACATCAGCACCTGCATCCAACAACGGTTCAACCATTTCCGAAGGCGCCACGCCCATCATACTACGATAAGATCCATCAGGCATCGCATCGAATGTCATCGTACAGACAACATCCAATCCAGTCGATTTAGCCGCACGGACTGCAATAGCAGCCTCATCAAGATCGGTCATGGTTTCTACGATGATCGCATCAGCCCCACCGTTTCGAAGTCCATGTGCCTGTGTTTCAAAAGCCTGGTACAACTCATCTTCCGTCACTTCCTCTGTGATCAGAAATTTACCGGTCGGTCCCATAGAGCCAAGTACCAAAATTTCGTCTCCGGCGGCTGCCCTTGATGCTTCGGCGGCAGCTTTATTCAATTCATAGACCCTGTCTTCCAATCCGAAGTATTCCAGTTTATACCGGTTGGCCCCGAAACTGTTCGTTTCAACCATGTCAGAACCGGCCTTAATGTAGTGACGTGCAATATCAGAAACCTCTTTGAAATGGTCAACATTCCACAATTCAGGGCATTCACCTGATTTACACCCCATGAGTTGCAAAAACGTGCCCCATGCGCCATCCGACACAAGAAGCTTTCCTTCGCTGATTTTTTTCAGTAATCGTCCCATAATT
>JAUZOU010000181.1 GCA_030706285.1 Bacteroidota bacterium | reverse complement strand
TAGGTTTCCCATTTTACTTCGTTCCTGGCATACAGTTCAACCTTGCTCATCACACCTGTTTTTTCAAACATGTCGATAACTTCAGGTCTTACATAGGCATCGTACATAACAGGAGCACTCGTTTCGCAATCCAACCCACGTACGGCAGCTTCTGCTTTCCATTCGTCCGAGTAACCATTGCCATCAAAACGAATTGGCTTTGATGCGTTGATGTATTCTCTGATAACAGCGAAGATGGCTTTTTCTTTCTTTTCACCACCGGCCACACGTTGTTTCACTTCAGCGTTGAATTCGACCAATTGAGCAGCAACAGCTGTATTCAGGGCTGTCATGGCAGAAGCACAGTTGGCAGAAGAACCAACGGCACGGAACTCAAAACGGTTGCCTGTAAAGGCAAATGGAGAAGTACGGTTTCTGTCCGTGTTATCGATCAACAGCTCAGGAATCTGGCCGACGCCCATCTGGAAGATGCCTTTTTTGCTGAATTTGATGGCATCATCGCTGGTACTGGCTTCAAGCTGGTCAAGGACTTTCGAAACCTGTGTACCAAGAAAAGCAGAGATAATAGCAGGAGGTGCTTCATTGGCGCCAAGACGATGCTCATTTGTCGGAGAAGCGATGGATGCTTTCAGAACGGCATTGTTTTTATAAACAGCCAACAGGGTGTTTGCCAGGAATGTAACAAACATGAGATTTTCTTGAGCATTCTTACCCGGTCCGTAAAGATTGAGGCCTGTATCGGTACTTAACGACCAGTTGCAGTGTTTACCTGAACCATTGATACCAGCAAATGGTTTCTCATGCAAGAGTAAATGAAAATGATGTTTTTTAGCGACTTTATTCATCAGGTCCATGACCAACAGGTTATGATCGATAGCCAGATTGGTCTCTTCATAAATTGGCGCCAACTCGAACTGGTTAGGTGCGACTTCGTTGTGACGGGTCTTCAGAGGCATTCCAAGTTTATACCCCTCAAATTCGAGCTCTTTCATAAAAGCAGCCACACGAGGAGGAATTGAACCAAAATAATGGTCATCCAATTGCTGGTTCTTGGCTGATTCGTGTCCCATCAACGTACGACCGGTCAGGGCTAAATCAGGACGAGCATTGTACAATGATTCGTCAACCAGGAAATATTCTTGTTCCCAGCCAAGATTCGATTTAACCTTGTTGACATGCGGATCAAAAAGACGGCAGATATCAGTAGCTGCCTTATCGACAGCTGAAAGGGCTTTTAACAATGGCGTCTTGTAGTCAAGCGCCTCACCGGTATAAGAAATAAAAATAGTCGGTATACAAAGGGTATCATCTACGATAAAAGCAGGAGATGACGGATCCCAGGCTGTATAGCCCCTGGCTTCAAAGGTATTCCTCAGACCACCACTTGGAAAACTGGATGCATCAGGTTCTTGCTGTGCCAGTAACTTACCTTCGAACTCTTCCAATACACTACCATGACCTGCATGTTCAATGAATGAATCATGCTTTTCTGCCGTACCGTCGGTTAATGGATGAAACCAGTGCGTATAATGGGTGGCGCCCATTTCCATTGCCCACATCTTCATACCTGCAGCAACATGATTGGCAATTTCACGATCAAGAGGTTTACCATTGTCAATCGCATCGGTAATCGTTTTAAACGTTTCCTTTGACAAGTACTTAGCCATCTTGTCACGATTGAAAACATTCATTCCGTAATACTCTGACGTTTTTTTACCTGGAGCTTCTACATTCACAGGGATATGTGAAAAAGCGTCTTTAACCAAATGAAATCTGAGTGATGACATAGATTTTACATTTAAAAATTAACACTGAACTATATAATAATTGCTTGAAATATAAAATGTTAACCCAGTTACAATCCAGAAACTAATAGTTCCAGCTCTGGAAACGTTTCATGGCTGTCTGCGTATCTTCTTTGCTTCCGAAAGCTGTCAAACGTATATAACCTTCTCCACTGGGACCAAAACCTACACCTGGAGTACCAATGACGTTAATTTCAGTCAGCATACGATTGAAGAAATGCCATGAATCCTCTTTACCTGGTGTCCTAAACCAGATATATGGTGCATTGATGCCACCAAATACCTCAAAGCCTATACCTTTTAATGCCTCTCGTATGATAGAAGCGTTCTCCATATAATACGCGATGTTTTCCATACATTGCTTGCGCCCCTCAGACGAATAGACAGCTTCAGCCGCCCGCTGAGTGATATAAGAGACACCATTGAACTTTGTTGTCTGGCGGCGGTTCCACATGCCATTCAGCACAGCGTTGCCTGTTGTCTTTGAAAAGGCCGTAACCGTTTTCGGAACAACCGTATAGCCACATCTCACTCCAGTAAATCCAGCTGTCTTCGAGAAACTTCTGAATTCGATGGCACACTGTGTTGCGCCCTCTATTTCATAGATGCTGTGCGGAACATCTTCTTCAGAAATAAATGCTTCATAAGCAGCATCAAACAAAATGAGCGCTCCGGTATTCAAGGCAAAATCGACCCATTTTTTCAGCTGCGTCCTGGTCAATGTTGTACCTGTCGGATTGTTGGGGAAACATAGATAGATAATGTCTACAGGCTTCTCCGGCAAAGAAGGAACAAAACCATTATCTGCCGTACAAGGCAGATAGACAATATTACTCCACTGACCTGATTCCAACAGGTTTCCTGCTCTTCCCTCCATGACGTTAGTATCGACATAAACAGGATATACAGGATCCGTTACTGCAATCACATTGTCCCTTGAAAATAAGCCTCCGATATTTCCCATGTCACTTTTGCACCCGTCACTGACAAACACTTCGTCCGGTGATAGGTTGATACCTTTTGAGGCAAACTCATGTTCAATGATTTTTTCTGTCAAAAAACGATAGCCTTGTTCAGGTCCATAGCCTCTGAATGTTTCAGCAGCAGCCATTTCATTGACGGCTTGGTGCATGGCATCCGTAACGGCTTTAACCAAGGGTTTCGTGACGTCTCCGATGCCCATCCGTATCAGTGATGCTTCAGTATGCAAGCTTTTATATTCCACCACTTTTCTGTTTATTTCAGAAAACAGATAACTTCCAGGTAAACTCAGAAACTGTTCATTAACCAATGCCATATCTTTTTATCTTTTATCGCTTATTACGTTAGTATATAAATGAATTTTTTCCTTTTTTAGTTCATTTCTATTCGACTTCGCCTTCAAAAACTGTGGTTGCCCCGCCCGTCATATAAACATGATTGGTTTCACGATTCCATTCAATTCGTAATCTTCCGCCAAGCAAGTCGATGTCTACTGCCGGATCGATCAGGCCACAAAGTACACCTGCCACCAGGACAGCACAAGCACCTGTTCCACAAGCCAGCGTCTCTCCGGCTCCTCTTTCCCAGACACGCATCTTGACATGGCTACGATTGATCACCTCGACAAATTCAGTGTTTGTCCGTACAGGAAATAAGGAATGATGTTCAAACAAAGGTCCGATATGGGGCAAATCAAGTTGATCAATACCCTCCATGAATAAGACGGCATGAGGATTTCCCATAGATACACACGTTATCTCGTAATGGTTGTTTTCGACGATCAACGGGAGCTTTATTACCGGTTTCTGTGACGTTTTAACAGGAATCAAATCAGGGTCCAGAATCGGTTCACCCATATCCACACGGACTGAGCTTACAAAGCCATCCTCGACCTGCATTGACAACTGTTTGATACCTGCTTTTGTTTCCAGCGTAATCGCTTGTTTGTTTGTCAGCCCTTTATCATAGACATATTTTGCTATGCACCTGGAGGCATTTCCGCACATTTCCGCTTCCGATCCATCCGAATTGAACATCCGCATCCGGAAATCGGCTTTATCAGAAGGAAGTATCAGTACCAGGCCATCAGAACCTATTCCCTTATGCCTGTCACTCAAACGTACAGACAGAGAAGACGGATCAGCGACCTGCTCCTGCATGGCATTCACATAAATGTAGTCATTTCCAGCTCCATGCATTTTTGTAAACTTCATTTTCCGATGTATTGTCGATTTCATTACTCTTGCAAATGTACTAGTTATTTTTGATTGCACAATATAAAATAATCTTTTTATTGCTAAAATTCAATATTCGCTATCATTATTACACCATATTTCAGTTTTACTATAACTTTTGAAAGTCTCAAGCGCAATACGGTGTCATTTTTTGAGCGTTCATAGCAAGAATACCATACTTTATAACTGCTTATCCGTTATAAAGTTACTATTCTATCAAAAACACGTCAATCATAGGCTTGCTCGTGTACCGAATGCACGGCACGTCCGGAAGGATCGTTCATCTTCTTGAACGCTTCATCCCATTCCAAGGCAATCGGTGTCGAACATGCGACAGATGGCACGGAAGGGACGCATTTCGCTGCTGCATCCGACGGGAACAGTTCGGCAAAAATGCTGCGATAAACATACTCTTCCTTACTTAACGGAGGATTGATCGGGAACCGTTCTGCTGCATGGGCAATATCCTCATCACTGACCTTTTCCTGAGCATAGGCTTTCAAATGGTCAATCCATCCATATCCTACTCCATCGGAAAATTGTTCTTTCTGTCTCCAGACAATGTCCTTTGGCAAATAGTCTTCAAAGGCCTTACGAAGCACATATTTTTCGATCTTGTCTCCAGCGCACATTTTGTCAGCCGGATTCATTCTCATGGCTACATCCACGAATTCTTTGTCCAGAAATGGGACCCGGCCTTCAACGCCCCAGGCTGCCAGCGATTTATTGGCACGCAGGCAATCGTACAAATGAAGTTTGTCAATCTTCCTGACCGTCTCATCGTGAAAATCCTTGGCTGTCGGCGCCTTGTGAAAATACAGATAACCGCCGAATAACTCGTCTGCTCCTTCACCTGATAAGACCATCTTCACGCCCATCGCTTTAATGGCTCTTGCCAATATATACATGGGAGTCGAAGCCCTTACCGTAGTGACATCATAGGTTTCAAGATGATAAATCACATCGCTGATAGCATCCATACCTTGTTCAATGGTAAAGTTGATTTCGTGATGGACAGTTCCGATGTGTTCGGCCACTTTACGGGCAGCAGCCAAATCGGGCGAGCCAACCAGACCGACAGCAAATGAGTGAAGCTGGGGCCACCAGGCATCCTGACTCCCATTGCTTTCAATGCGTTTCGAAGCAAATCGTTTGGCTACAGCCGAAATCACAGATGAATCCAACCCACCGGAAAGGAGAACGCCATAGGGCACATCCGACATCAATTGCCGTTTAACGGCATTTTCCAACGCTACCCTGACTTGTTCTATGGATGTTTCATTGTTTTTTACCGCATCGTAGGAAGTCCAGTCTCTCTGATACCAACGTTCCATTGCCCCATTTTTGCTGTACAACAAATGCCCTGGAAGAAATTCTTCCACTTTCTTGCAATAAGGGAACAACGCCTTCATTTCTGAGGCGACAAACAGTTGTTCTTTCTCATCCCAACCGATATAAAGAGGTATGACGCCAATATGATCACGGGCAATAAGATATACATCCTTTTCAGCATCATATAATGCAAAGGCGAATATACCATTCAGATCTTCCAAAAAGTCAATGCCTTTATCTTTGTACAAAGCCAGAATGACCTCACAATCAGACTTTGTTTTAAAATC
The DNA here is from genome assembly GCA_030706285.1 of Bacteroidota bacterium. Taxonomy (GTDB): domain Bacteria; phylum Bacteroidota; class Bacteroidia; order Bacteroidales; family UBA1402; genus UBA8389. The sequence continues at coordinate 665 of JAUZOU010000181.1, read as the reverse complement.
ATACCGATCTTTATACCGTGCGCGAATTTCTTCATGATTATAGATTTCCCCGTTTACTGCCAATATACACTTGCCATCCGGTGAGTATAAAGGCTGACTACCGGACATAGGGTCAACGATGGAAAGCCGCTCATGTGCCAAAATCGCTTTCTCGCCACAATAGATGCCAGACCAATCTGGTCCTCTATGCCTGATCGTTTTAGCCATCTTGAGTACTTGAGTTCTCAATTGTTTGGCATTCGTTTTCAACTCAAATGCACCGACAAAGCCACACATACTGTTATAGTTTTTAGTTAATACGCTGACAAATATACAGCTTATCTTACAATTTTACGTCACATTGTTCTATTTTATACAATTCCAGAAGGCAAAATTCTTTTTTTTTGCCAATTTGCTGAAAATTGACAAAATCAGGACATAGGGACATGAAGTTTTTGTTGCATAGATGCTCTGTGCAACAAATTGGGGACCACTTTATTCAGGCACCTCCGTAACATGATAAATCGAGGAATTGTTAATGCAGGTCCAACCGGAACACCAATAAGCAGCCTTTATCGATGGATAAAGAAAATTGTTCGCCTGTTGCCTCATTCAGGGAGCCTTGCCACCAACTGGAAAAGCAACGGTCCTCGACAGGGTAACGTAAGCCAAGTGCAGAAATCCGG
>JAUZOU010000180.1 GCA_030706285.1 Bacteroidota bacterium | reverse complement strand
GCATGCCGGATGACCATCTGCTTTGACGTTTGGTACAAACATACTCGTTTCATATTCTTTTAATTAGTACGACAGATTTTATACGCCTTTCAAAAATATTAATTTTTTTTAAAACTTAATCCATAATTCCATTAATTTCAATAAATAGGGGGCAAGTATCGCTGTAAATATCCCGTTTACAATCAGGCCGATACTTGACATGGCGCCAAAATTAGGACTGATTTCCATTGACTTCGAAGTCCCGACGGCATGTGCGGCATTCCCCATAGAAAGGCTTTGCGCAATGGGATTTTTCACTCTGGTTAACCTCATAATACTATAGCCGAAAATAGCTCCGAATATACCTACAACGATCACAACGGAAGCCGTGAGCGGTGCAATACCACCGATCGCTTTTGACACTTCTATCGCAATGGGAGTGGTGACCGATTTAGGTGCCAGCGAATAAATAACATCTTTGGACGCCCCCATCAGTTTGGCAATCAGGACGACCGAAACAATTCCGGCCAAGCAACCGGCCAATTGAGAAAGAACAATATGTAAGGCCTGTTTCTTTATTTTTTCCAATTGTTGATAAAGAGGTACCCCTAACGCCACGACCGCCGGTTTAAGAAGAAAATCGATGTACTTGCTTCCATTATGATACGTTTCGTATGGAATGTGAAACACCATCAGCATCGTAATAATAATGATCACTGTGATCAAGATAGGGTTTAGTACGATAATACCCGTTTTCACCTGCAACCGCTGCGCGAAAAAATAAATAGCGATTGTCAACGCGACAACAACCAATTCGTTTTGAAATAGCCAGCTCATAAAGACGTTGATTTGATTTTTTCTCTTTTCCTGACAAGTCTCCTTTTACTTCTGATTCTTAAGTATTGATGAGTCCATCCGGTAACCACCAATACAATAACAGTGCTACCCAGCGAAGCAACCAAAATGGCCCAGAAAGACGATAGGATCATATCAAAATACAACATGACAGCAACTCCGGCCGGTACAAAAAAGAACGGCAACGTTTTAACCAAAAAATCAGAAAACCCTTTAACCCACGACAGCTTTATCCAGCCAAGTTTCAACAGGAGCGTCAATAACAGCATTCCGATAATGCTCGAAGGAAGTCTGACACTGGTATAATGGACAATTAACTCTCCAATTGCCAGACATCCGAAAATAATAGCGCATTGTCTGATCATCATTTAACCTTTTAACTAATAGTACAATCTTTTTCTGCATCACAATGGACGCTAACCAAAAACACGCTGATAAGCAGCAACTAATCAGACTTCTTTTTGATAATCAAACAGCAAATACCGAACAAAATACCAGCCGATAAAAGTATAAACATTTCTCTGAAATCAACCTGTTTTTTCAAAAAAAGGCAGACGACAACACATCAAATAAAGGCCTGCACCCTTACTAAACCGGTGCAGGCCTTTACCAACTAACCCTATCTAAACCTAACCTTCGCTTATTTTTTGAAATATCGGTTGTACAAGCCTTCGAAGCCTTTACCATGACGGGCCTCATCCTTACACATTTCATGAACGGTATCGTGGATGGCATCCCAGTTCATCTGTTTGGCACGGGTAGCAATGCGCTTCTTGTCTTCACAGGCACCCTGTTCGGCATCCTTGCGTTTCTCAAGATTGGTTTTCGTATCCCAAACCACGTCACCCAGCAGCTCGGCAAATTTGGAAGCATGTTCGGCCTCTTCAAAGGCATACCGTTTGAACGCCTCCGCTATCTCAGGATAGCCCTCACGATCGGCTTGACGGCTCATAGCCAGATACATACCCACTTCCGAACACTCACCCGTAAAATGGTTGTTCAAATCTTTGATCATCTCAGCATCGGCCGATTTGGCAATACCAATCACATGTTCATCGGCAAACGTCAATGCACCCCCATTATCGACCACTTCGACAAACTTGCTGCCTGGAACTCCACATACCGGACATTTTTCAGGAGCAGCATCACCTTCATGAACATAACCACAAACCGGGCATCTAAATTTCTTTTTCATTTCTGTTTGATTTAAAAATTTAATTATTTTTTAGTAACTAGACAATTCTTGCAAATACCTCTGTAGTACTGATGCACCTCCGTAATGAGATGCCCGTCAGCATCCATTGCCATGACTTCCTTCACTGAACCGGCCATCGGCAAATCATAAATCCTGCCACATGTCTTACATAAGAAATGTGTATGAGGTGAGGTGTCACCGTCAAAATTCACCTTGTTTTCATCAATCGTCAACATCAATGCGGCCCCCTTTTCAGACAACAGCTTCAACGTATTATAGACCGTGGTTTTTGACAGCGTCGGCATCGTTTTACTCAGATTCGTATAAACGTCATCGGCAGATGGATGAGTGCGATGGTTCAACAAGTATTCCATGATCGCTATCCGTTGCATGGAAGGATTGATGCCATGAGAGATAAGAATGTTGTAAGCGTCCATTTGAACCTGTTTTAATTTTGTACTCATTCCTTGTTTGTAACGATTACAAATATAGGAACCTTTTTTAATTAAAACAACAAAAAGCGCTATTTTTTTCAATTTTTCAAAAAAATGTTTCTACTTCCTTAAATCCACGCGCCGGTCTCCTCGCCTAATGCGTCTGAGGATCCCTGGAAACAGAAAATCAGCCTCATTAAAAAAAGTACGACATAAATCCATATCTTTGCCAGCGGATTTATCTGGCAACACAGCCACGAGTTGACCTGTAAAAAGAGACAGACGATTGAACGACTATGACAAAAAATGTGTTTCACGAATACACCTTGCCCATCGGCTTGGTAGCATTGAGCTTAGGCCTCATCCTCAAACAATTTTTCGATAAACTCCCTTGGATTCAATTCACCGAAGGTTTTCTGTTCGGGCTTTCCATTGTTTTTATCATCTTTCATCTGATTACGGTCAAACGGAAGAGAAAAGACGAAGAAACCAACTAACAAGGTATGAGCCTCAGGGCAAGCCCTGGACCCTGATTCCGCCGCAAACGGCTTGCAACTCAGCTCCTAGCAATCGAAACCGAGCTCTCAACTTGACTCCATGTTTCATAGATCTCTCGTTAATAGCATCTTACTAATAGCTACGCTAACTTGTTTTCAGCCTGGTAAGGCCGTCGTGCCTGTCACTGAACACAATCTGCTGGAACAACTTTCAACGTGTACGATCAGTCATTATACGGTATGTTACGGGATCTGCAATTATTCAGGCAAAAAAATACTGGTTATCAGAGAATTGGAAGCTTCAGGACGGTCATACTACATCGGAGTGGATCCGAACAGCCTGGAAACATGCTTAATGCAGGCATCAGCCGTTCAGATGGAACCCTGCAGCTGGCAAAAACTTCAAGCGACCTACAAAAACACGCCTTATATCAGCGCCATCCGGACAGCAAGCGGACGCTCCTACTCCCTGCAGGACGCCGGCATCGTCCACGGGTTTCCTAAAGAAAAGGGCATCACCTTGACAGTCGATCTCTGCCCGTCGCACAAGCCGCTTGACCGCATTATTTTTACCTCCCTGATTTCAGAATTCTGGAAAACAGAAAAGCCTGTCCCGATTGCGTTATCGGTTACCGGACGGTTCATGCTCAGTCATGAAGACGATATTCGCTGGCTTAAAGGGCTGATCGAGGCCCATGAGATTACGGTTACCTGGGTCAATCACACGTATAATCACCGGTACAGTCCCTGGAAACCCCTGAAGAACAACTTTCTGCTGTCACCTGGAACAGACATCAATCTGGAAATCCTGAAGACTGAAAAAACAATGCTTGAACATGGGTTGCTCTTCTCTGTCTTTTTCCGCTTTCCCGGGCTGGTCTCCGACCACCGCGTCGTGGACATCCTGCTCGGATACGGGCTCATTCCCATCGGAACGGATGCCTGGCTGGCAAAAGGGCAACAAGCCTATGCCGGCAGCATCGTACTGATCCACGGCAATGGAAATGAGCCACTGGGTGTCAAGGATTTTCTGACCATGCTTAAAGGCAAACGCGAAGCCGTGATGAAAAAAGAATGGCTGCTGTACGACCTCAGACAAGCGGTCGATCTGGAATTCATGAACCAGACTTCCAAATCGTCCTTGTTCAAGTAGACCAAGCAGTACCTTACGGCAATGAAAACAACAACGTGCCATAGCCGGGATGATCGGCTGTCCATGGAGCACCTTCGGGACGGATGCTGTCTGCTGCCATCTTTGTATAGAACGGATTTAAGTGCTTCCTTTTTTGATAATGATTCCAGACCAGTTCATAGACACCGCGAAAGCGACCCCTGTCCTGTGAAGCAATGACTGTGTGATGGTATTGTCCCGTACGGTCGAGCCATTCCTGAAAAGGCACGTCGAAGCCCAGATTGTATTTGGCGGTATATTCAAATCCTTTCAACAACCGGTTATCGTCAGCCCCATAAAGATCAAGCCCCTGCTTGTAGGCTACCTCGCATGCCTCTGCCAAACAACCGAGTCCGAATTGGGTATGGCTTTGATCACGGCCGCTTTCCTGACATTGTCCTGTTTCATTGATGACATAATGAAGAATGCTGCCGTTGCCTTCACCATGGTAATAATAGTCCACGGCTTTATCAAACATCGCTTTGTCATTCAGGAAGATACCAAACGCCATCATGCCTTTGATACAGGCGGCATCCCAGTTTCCGTTGGCAAAAGTGGCAAAGTGACTGATGACCGGATAAAGCACCGTCCGGACCATTTTTTCAAAAACGGCGATATCCGCCTCCTTCCATCCTGCATCGGTATAACGAATGATTTCAGCGGCATTCACGATCAAGAAACCGCACAAGGAGGCCATCAATTCTTTGTCGTGGTTAATGATTCCTTTGAGCACAGGTGCGTACGCGTTCAGGATGTCAATGGATTTGGCCGCATACCGCTTGTCACCGGTAATCGTCCATTGTAATGCATTGTAATAGGCAGCCAGGCAATCGTCCTCAAACGCTTTTTTATGCAGGTTGGGTTCGCCGGGATTGGCCCCCATCCGTGAAACATATTCAAAGGGACCGTTTATCTTATAGTCGAAAGAGGCTCTCCGGTCTTTATTAAACAGCTCATATCCAGACTTCCAGGGTTCTTTTCCTTCGGCAACCATCATCCGGATACGTGTTAAATCGTCCGGATTTTGCAGAATACCAGGATGAACAAAGGCCTTAGCCGGCCATTCAACAGGATGAATCGTTTGAGAATAACCGTTTCCGGTGATCAGCAAAAGGCTCCAGACGATAAGAAAGACTGTTTTCATAAGAATGACTATTTAGTCAGGTAAAAATGGCGAACAACTGGAACGGCCGTTTTCAATTTGGGTTCGGATGAACGGCCGTATTGCCAGGCCACGACCGTCACTTTTACCGGATAGGAAGCTCTGGGAGGAATCGCCGTAAATGTCAGGAGGTTTCCATCAAGCCGGGCAGGGCCTTCCAGCACATAAAAAAAGACGGGGACTCCCGCATCAGAGGTAGCATTGAGTTTCAACGATTTCACTCCAACCTTCTGATCTGGAACAGGAGCAAATGTAATCGTCTGCTCTGCCCCTTCTTCCAATACTGAAGGCAGAAGCATCTCTCCCTGCTGCACGGCCGCTTTATAGTCGCAATCACCGGGATGTTTTACGGCAAAAGTGAGCGTAAGCTTCGGTGCCGTCAAATCGACTTCCCGGTTGAGCGCTAAAATAAAGGTACTATCAGATAGTTTTCTGAAGGGCCCGCAAATCCGTTCGATGGAAATTGACCTGGCATTTTTCGAGTGCCCGATAGGAGAACCGGCCGGCAATCCCGACCAATTGGCCGATCGAGGAGAACCGGCAGGAACCGTATCATAAAAAGCACCTTTCAGACGAAACGTCACTCCGTCATTTTCCGGCATAAACCTCATACTCACCTGTAAATGGGTATTTTGCTGCGGAACCATTTTCCCATTTTGCACATAACCGACAAGCTGAGGCTTTAATCCACGAAACGCCTTTCCATAGGCTTCCACCGCCATGGCTGTCTCCTTATCAAAATACCAGAAAGCTTCCCTGGCATCGCCTTTATACCGGCCCACGGGGGCTGCCTCTGCCAGCGGAGGCTGATCTTTTCTCCATTTACCGGCCAGCCAACCGTTTTTTTGCGGATCGATCGGGATCAAACCAACAGAGGAAGCTTTTTGCTGTTTCCTGGGGAAACGGTATTGAACGGCTTTCCTGATATAGAAAGCAATAAAAGCCGATTTCCGGTCGGAGCTCGCAAAATGACCTTCGCCAGGTACTGCCAACATACTCAATGGAATTAACGGATGTTCCTGCCGTTCTTTTAACCCTT
>JAUZOU010000018.1 GCA_030706285.1 Bacteroidota bacterium | reverse complement strand
GACATATATTTCAGCCACACGCTTAGATGCTCCCATTACATTCGTAGGTTTGACCGCTTTATCCGTTGAAATCATGACGAAGCATTCGACACCATATTTAACGGACATATCACACAATGTCTTTGTCCCAAGGATGTTGACAAGTACTGCCTCACAAGGGTTTTCTTCCATTAGCGGGACATGTTTGTATGCCGCAGCATGATAAACGATGTTTGGATGGTATTTCTGAAAGACATATTCAAGACGAAACTGATTCCGGATATCGCCGATTATTACTTTAGATCGTATGGTTGGATAATTTTTTTTGATTTCCAGTTGCAGGTTATGTAATGGCGTCTCGGCCATATCGAACAACACCAGTAGCGTTGGATTGAAACTGGTTAGTTGTCTGAATAATTCGCTTCCGATTGATCCTGCCGCACCAGTTATCAATATGGTTTTGTCAGTGGAATGTCCGGCGATGCGATCCATATCTATTTTGACCTCTTCTCTTCCCAGCAAATCCTCCAGTTGGATGGGTTTCATCTGAATACGGGTTGTATCTGTTGTCTCAATACCCTCAAGCGGAGGTGAAACAAGAATGCTGATGCCCATATCGATGCATTTGGTGATAAATTCCTTTTCGTTTCTGACACTCTTATAACTTGGAAACAAGATGGTGGTTACTTCTTGCTTGCTGAAAAACCAGTCCAGATTCTCACCGTTCAAATATAAAACGGGTAAATCCTGTATGCGGGTTTTGCGAGCATTTGTTTCTCGCGTAATGAAACCTACAATGACATGCTGACTATGAGAGCTTCTGTTTACCCAGTTTGCAAGGGCCAGGCTATGTGATCCGATTTCGTAGATAAGTGTTTTTAGACGCTTTGTCCCTGAAATACTTTTTAACCGGTTATAAGCAAAAACGATGGCCAGCCGGAAACTGAGTATTAAAGAAAAACAAAACAGGAAGACATTCAAATTGAAAAAGCCAACCAGTCCCTTGGGTAATTTGGCAAGCAACATGGTTACCAGCAAGGCTAAGCAAGCGAGTGTCAACGAAACGAAAATCCGCCAGACATCCCTGAAATTAGAATGACGTATTAAACTTCGATAGGATCTGAAGATGAAGGATAATACAGCGCAATACCCTATAAATAAAAGAGGCCAGTATAAATATTGGCGGAAGGAAATCGTCTGTACCGTTGTTGAAACCTGTACTAAAACAGCGATCAAAAAACCGAGCAGACAAATAAATAGATCAATAAAGAAAACAATGCCTCTGTTATTCAGGGATTGTTTCATCAATTTTACGGCAAAATCACGAAAAAGCAGAGAAAAATTTTTCACGGATTATTCAGATTTTGAAATTTTCTGTAAATGTTCAGCAAATGTAGTGAAATGATTGCAAAAATCATATGTCTTTGACCATAATTTACAATAGCAAACCCTAGCTGTACACCTATTGTTTTTTATTAAATTTGCAAGCTTTATTGACTATAATGGACGAAAAAACTCTTTTCAATTATTCTTTACTTGACTGCCTCATTGCACAGGACAGCTCTTTCTTTATGTTCAGAAGTCCTTTCAAACAGACTATTGAACTGGCTATCTTCAAACCAGGTGACGTCCACAGTTTTCTTGATGTTCATTCCTTGAATGGCAAAGAGGGTTTTGTCATCACTCCATTTATTCCGGCTGAAAATCATCCAGTTATTTTATTGAGTAATCCTCATATACTGACTGGCGAAACATCGATTTTCAGATGGCTTTCCTCCTTTGAGGGAACAAGAGGCTGCCGGGACAACCAATCTTATATGATTTCCAACGATTCTTTCAAGGCAAAGGCTACCTATCGCATGGCATTTAACAGACTTCGCAATGAATTAAAAGCTGGTCATTGTGACAAAGTCGTTTTATCAAGGATGGCCACCATTCAAAAAACGGCAGGCTTTTCTATTGGTAAAACGTTCAAATCAGCCTGTATAGCTTATCCTGAAGCCTTTGTGTATCTTTGCCACACCCCGGTTTCAGGAACTTGGCTTGGCAGTACTCCAGAAACACTTCTATCCGGTCATGAGTCAACCTGGCAAACGGTTGCATTAGCTGGTACGAAAAAACGGACTGAGGTTTCATGCTATCAAGACTGGGATGATAAGAACAAATATGAACAAAGGATTGTTTCCAGTTATATTGAAAATATCATGAAATCGAGTGGCTTTGTCTATACCAAGACAGAACCTGTCTCTGTCGAAGCAGGAGAATTGACTCATTTGAAGACAACCTTCGACTTTCAGATGATTGAAACGAGCCATTTGGGTGATGTGTTGGATCAGTTATACCCAACTCCAGCTGTTTGTGGCTTTCCAAAAGAAAAAGCAAAGCTGTTGATCCTTGAAAACGAGGGATATGACAGGTTCTATTATGGCGGTTTCATTGGTTCGCTGTCAGTCAATGGACAAACCGAATTATTTGTCAATATCCGATGCTTGTCTGTTGGAAATGATACACTGACGTTATATGCCGGAGGTGGATTGTTGCCTTCATCAGACGTTGAAACTGAATGGGAAGAGACGGAAGCAAAATTACGCACGATGTTTTCACTGATAGACCATTGACTGTATAATCCTTGAACAAACTATGTATTCATCGCACAAAAATGTATTACAGACAGTGGCTTTGTTGAAAGCCTATGGAATAGCTCACATAGTCATTTCTCCCGGATCGAGAAATATACCCCTTATTCAAAGTTTTACTTGTGATCCATTCTTCAACTGCTGGTCAATTGTGGATGAGCGCAGTGCAAGTTATTTCGCTATTGGCTTGATTTATAGAGTTAAAAAGCCAGTTGCCTTGTGCTGTACTTCAGGTTCTGCTTTACTGAATTACGCTCCGGCAGTTGCAGAAGCGTTTTATCATAGACTCCCCTTGGTGGTCATTTCTGCAGATCGTTCTCAGGCGTGGATTGGGCAGATGGATGGTCAAACGATCAACCAATCGGGCGCTTTCGGTAAATTGGCAAACTATTCGGTACAATTACCTGAAATACATACGGATGATGAATGCTGGTATTGTAATCGGCTTATCAATGAAGCACTTATTTGTTGTTCTACCCCTGTCCCCGGACCAATTCATATAAATATTCCTATTTCGGAGCCACTTTTTGCTTTTACCGAAGAGCGGCTTCCTGATGTTCGGTGTATAAAAGCTGAAATTCCTGATAAATCCGTCAATATGAGATCATTTTGTGATGAATGGAATGACGCTCACAAACGAATGATACTAGTCGGACAACAGTTTAGCGACCCATACTTGACTACCTTATTGGAAAAGTTGACCGAAAAAACGGATAGCATCGTTTTGCGCGAACATCTTGCCAATCTGCCATCGTCCCGTTTTATTGGCAATTTTGATGCGTTAATCGGGCGTTTTACAACAAATGAGATCAGAGAGTTTGCTCCTGATCTGTTAATTACTTTAGGAGGTCATCTTGTTTCCAAAAAAATAAAAACATTTCTCCGTGAATATAAGCCGAAAAGGCACTGGCATTTGTCTGCCGAAACGGATGTACCTGATACCTATCAATCACTGACGCAACTTATTAATGTACATCCGGTTGCTTTTCTGGAAAAGTTGACAGGCCTGGTGAAAGCAGATAAAGAACGTCCATTCGCGGTTAAATGGAACGAATTTTCCCATTTGATACCCCCTCCTACTCAATTGCAATTTTCAGATATATCGGTGACAGGCAGAGTTTTAAATTCATTGCCTTCATTTTCAACTTTAATTGTTGCAAACAGTTCTCCTGTCAGAAATATTCAGCTTTTTTCACTGAAAGAGCAGATCGACGTGTTATGCAACCGCGGGACAAATGGCATTGAAGGCTCCATTTCAACGGCAGCCGGATACACGGCAACCGGTGATGGACTGACATTTCTCTTGCTTGGAGATTTAAGCTTTTTTCATGATTTGAGTGCCCTTAATAACTCTTATCTTTCAGGAAATCTGCGAATAATCCTGATTAATAACGGTGGTGGGGGCATTTTCCAGTTGTTATCAGGATTAAAAAGATCTGAAACGCTCGAAAGCTATGTAACGGCCCAACATACCCATAGCGCTGAAGCCTGGATCAAAGCGGCTGGTTTAACTTATATTCAGGCAAACGATGAGCAATCACTTGAGGCTGGCTTATCAGAGTTAGTTAAGCCAAATGCCGGGAAATGTATCTTATTGGAAGTTTTTACAGTCGCCGAGTTAAACAAGGCTGCATTTGAACAATATTATTCATCATTAACTACCACCAATTATGTCTGAAAAAAGAAACTGGAAAACGATTAAGGAGTATGAAGACATTTTGTTTGACTTTTTCGAAGGTATTGCGCGTATAACGATTAACCGTCCAAGATACCGGAATGCGTTCACCCCGACAACAGCCATGGAACTCAGTGATGCTTTGCGGATTTGCAGAGAGAACGAGGATATCTGTGTCGTGGTTCTGACTGGTGCCGGCGATAAAGCCTTCAGTTCTGGTGGTGACCAACATGCAAAAGGCAAAGGTGGTTACATCGGCAAAGACGGCACACCAAGATTGAATATACTGGATGTGCAAAAGCAAATCCGTTCGTTGCCCAAACCGGTAATTGCCATGGTAAACGGCTATGCAATCGGTGGCGGCCATGTTCTTCATGTCGTTTGTGATGTATCCATCGCTTCGGATAATGCCATATTCGGCCAGACTGGTCCTCATGTAGGAAGCTTTGATGCCGGATTTGGTGCTTCCTATCTGGCTCGTGTGGTTGGCCAGAAAAAGGCACGGGAAATCTGGTTTCTCTGTCGTCAATATTCAGCTCAGGAAGCCTTTGATATGGGACTGGTCAATAAGGTGGTCCCTTTTGACCAACTGGAAGATGAAGTCGTGGAATGGGCTCATACGATGATGCAACATAGCCCGATGGCATTACGCATGATCAAAGCCGGGCTTAATGCTGAGCTGGATGGTCAGGCTGGTATTCAGGAGCTTGCCGGGAATGCCACGCTACTCTATTACCTGACAGAAGAAGCGCAGGAAGGAAAAAATGCGTTTCTTGAAAAACGGAAACCAGATTTTAAAAAATACCCTAAGTTTCCTTAAAATAGATGGCAGTTACAACGTCTTAACCAGTGTGCTGATGTTGCAGTTGACGAATCCAATCACTTTCTCATGATATTACATATCAAATACTTATTTATTTTTTCATGAAGCATCCGTTTACAGGTACAATCGAATCCTACAGCCTCCATTTCATCCATCCGGCAGGCACTTCGCGCGGTGTCTATTTACAGCATAACGTCTGGTATATACGGCTGTTTTCGACCGATAATCCTTCCAGATTCGGTATTGGTGAATGTGCGCCATTACCGGATTTAAGTTGTGATGCTTTGCCCGATTATGAAGAGAAACTAAGAGAGGCTTGTCATTTGTGCGAATTGACTGGTAAAATTGATTATGAGGCATATCGAAACTATCCATCTATTATTTTTGGCCTTGAAACCGCCCTTTTGAATTTCGAACAGGGCAACCTGGCTTTATTCGAAACGTCATTCTCAAAAGGATTGTCTGGAATTCCGATTAACGGATTAATCTGGATGGGACCTTTTGAAGACATGGTTCGACAGGTTGAAAAAAAAATTGCCTTAGGTTATCAATGCATCAAGCTGAAAATCGGATCGCTTGATTTTGAAACAGAATTGGAATTGCTGAAAAAAATCAGGAACAAGTATTCAAAAGACACATTGACACTTAGAGTTGATGCCAATGGTGCCTTCAGTCCTGATTCAGCTTTGGAAAAACTGGAATGCCTTTCCAGGTTAGCTATTCATTCCATCGAACAACCGATTAAAGCCGGTCAATGGCAGGAAATGGCCAGATTGACAGCCTGTTCCCCATTACCCATAGCGTTAGACGAAGAATTGATCGGTTACCATACCTGGACAGAAAAAAAACGATTACTGGAAGCTATCCATCCGCAATACATTGTTCTAAAGCCAACTTTACATGGCGGATTTTCCGGCTGTTTGGAATGGATTCAATTGGCTGATTCAATGAAGATTGGCTGGTGGATCACTTCAGCTCTGGAATCAAACATTGGCCTGAATGCGATAGCGCAATGGTGTGCGACGTTCAATAGCCCCCTTCACCAAGGTTTAGGTACAGGAAAGCTTTACGATAATAATATTGAATCTCCATTGTATATCAGTGGAGAAAAATTATGGTTTGATCCGGTAAACAGCCATCTACGTTTTTCTGAGCACTTTTCAAACGGCCTGGTTAACGAAGGCGCTCAGTTCTCAGGTTTCATCACAGAAAGAAGCAAACAAACCATGACTTTGGAAGGTACTACCTATACCTGGGAATCGTTGCAGCAGGCAGTTCAAGAACATCCGGATGAATTTTCATGTGTCCGTTTCGATTTGATCGAATTTTTACAGGAATGGTTCAATGAGAAATCGACGATTCAAATAAAAACATCTGGTTCGACAGGGAAACCATCTGTGATGACAGTTCAAAAAAAATATCTGATTCAAAGTGCCTGTCTGACTTGTTCCTATTTTGGGCTTAAGCCTGGAGAAAAATTACTATTGTGTTTGTCCCTCAATTTTATCGCTGGTAAAATGATGGTTATACGAGCTTTAGTCGGTGGATTGGATCTTTATTTGACCAAACCAGACGGACATCCATTGAAAGATTTAACGACGGACTTTTCATTCGCATCTATGGTACCGATGCAGGTGTTCAATACGTTGGGAGTGCCTGATGAACGTGACCGTTTAACGAAGATTAAGACATTACTTCTTGGTGGAGGCCCGATTGATCCAACGTTGGAATCGACTTTACAGGCTTTCCCTGATTCCATAGTTGTTTCTTACGGAATGGCCGAAACGTTGTCCCATATTGCATTGCGTCGTGTTAATGGAAAGGATGCTTCACTCCATTATCATCCACTCCCATCAGTCAGATTATCGGTCTCTGAAACTGGCTGTCTCATCATCGATGCTCCTCTGGTAAGTGAAAAACGGGTTTACACGAATGATCTGGCCGAGATTTTTCCAGATGGTAGCTTTTGTATTCTTGGCAGAAAAGACAATACGATCGTCACCGGTGGTCTGAAAGTCCAGATTGAAACATTGGAGGCTTCAATAAGCAGCTTTCTTCCAGTTCCCTTTGCGATAACTTCGATGCCGGATGCCAAATTCGGAGAAGTTGTCTGTCTGGTGAGCGAACAGCCTGTTGATGAAAGCCTGCTTGCCAGGCATTTAACTGGCTGGCAAGTCCCGAAACATATCTTTATCATACCGGCTTTACCGCGGACTCAAAGCGGGAAATTAGACAGAGCCGCCATAAAACAGTTCATTCTATCACAGAAATGATCGTCGCTTATTTAACTTGCTTCTGTTTGAAATAAACCATGGCACCCAAACTGATCAAGGAAAAATAGCCTATACTTAACAGTTCTGTCCTTGGTCGTCCAAACCAGGTTGGTATGTCTACCATGTCTTCTCTGGATAAGAGTATTGAAAACGCATAAGGATCGTAATAAGCTTGATTCCAACCTTGAACCACAATGATTGAAACAATGATCAACATCATACCTGTTGCAATCGGCACTATGATGTTACTGAACGCAAGGCTGATGAAATACTGGATAGAAAGTATAGCTAACAGGCTGATATAAAAGCGGATCGACAACGTCAGTAAAAAAACGATATCCAATGAATGATTCAGAAAGGCCAGTTCCGGATGGATCAGCCCCAATATGATACCTGTTAATGGGATGGTAATGAAAAATAAGACTGTGCAGCAGAATAACTGAATGGCCAAAAAAAGTAGTTTTCCCCAGAATAAGGTTTCTCGTCGGATTGGCAAAATATACAATCGTTTCCAACTATCGGCCTTGTTTTCCAACATCAGGTTTAAGGCAACGATCAGAATGACTAAAAACGGGAATAATAAACCGGCTGATAACGAGAGATTCATATCGATGAATTCATTCCACGCGTTTGTTCCATGATCCGGAATAAAATGCTGCCATCTAAAAAAATAGATCAGGAAACTCACGACAGGAACCAAAAAGGCTCCGGAAAAAATCAATGTCGAGGCAAATGTGTGCCGGGATTTTTTCCATTCAGCTTGTAATGATGAGTATAGCATGGCTTTATAGATTTGTAAGTTTGAGATATAGTTCTTCCAGGTTGTTTTCGACAGGTGTCACTTCATAAAGTCTGACATTTTTTTCAGTCAATAGACGGATCACTTCCGGAACAATACATCTGTCATCTGTCAGGAACCGTAAACCATCTGCTTCCGGTGAGATTTCAACGGGCAAGGATTGTCCGAGCAAGACGCTGGCCTCTTCCGGCTGATCACAGGCTACTCTATAGGTGTATTTTTTGACAATTGTTCTTCGTAAAGCCTCAATAGAACCTGAAAACAGTTTTTTCCCTTTATCTATGATGCAGATTTCGTTACAGACATTTTCAATTTCACTAAGGATATGACTTGAAATGAAAATGGTTTTTCCTTCGTCCCGTTGCATACGAAGCAATAATTCTCTGATCTCAGCTATACCTTTAGGATCAAGTCCATTCAAAGGCTCATCAAGTATCAACAGTTCTGGATCATGCAACAGGCATAGAGCCAGTCCAAGACGTTGTTTCATACCTAGAGAAAATAATCCGGCCCGTTTTTTAGCTGCATATTCGAGACCGACCATTGCTAGGACCGGATCAATTCTGTCAGTTGTTAATCCATGGTAAAGAGTATGAATGTGCAGATTTTCTTCAGCAGTCAGATGACCGTAAAAAGATGGACTTTCAATCAATGAACCAATCTTATGGAATGCATTGACTGAATTTCTGTCAATTTTTTCTCCTCCGATGGTAATCAATCCGCTTTTGGCCGCGCACAAACCAACCAGCAATCTGATGGTCGTCGTCTTTCCTGAGCCGTTGGCACCCAGGAAGCCATAAACAGATCCAGCTGGAACATGAAAAGACAGATCATCTATAGTCTTTTCATCTTTTCGATACGAAAAATTGATAGATTGGACGTCAATCATTGGTGTTGATAGTTTATTTTTTGTTTAATGCTATTTGATGCAAATATTGACATTAAATTTAATATATGCAATATTAAAAAGAATTAAATTGATAATATTCGATAAAAGAAGTGATAACAAGTGATTAGCATATACGATAAGCATTCAACTAACGCCATGTGTCTGATTGTTTGTAAGGCGGAAAAAACCGTCTTTCAGAATAAATGTGTAAGTTTGCCGATATCAAACCACAAACTGACAAACTGACCAGACTCATGAAAAAATTCTTAATGCTGTCACTCGTTATGTTGATGTTTTTTCAGGTGTTAACACTTCATGCTCAAGTCTATCGAACAGGGTGTCATACCGATCAGATTCACACCTTGATCATTCATCCGCTCAACGACTGGAAGGCTGCACCTGTTTTGCAGATAGGTTCTGATAATCAGTTATTGATTTCATTTGACGAGATGTCACATGATTACAAGCGATATGCTTATCGCATTATTCATTGCAATAAAGACTGGACACGTTCAGATCTGAACGAGCTGGAATATATGGATGGTTTTCCGGAAAACGATATCGAACAATATGAACAATCCAGTAACACGTATACCATGTATACGCATTACAGCATCACTCTTCCCAACGATAAAGTACAACTTAAGTGTTCAGGAAACTATGCCCTGGAAGTCTTTGACAAAGAAGGATCCGGAGAAGCGTTGCTGACGGCTTGCTTTAGTCTGTTTGAGCACAAAACCATTGTAAATGCCTCATTAACAGCCAGTACTGATATCGATTTTGAGCAAAGTCACCAACAATTATACATTGAAGTCTCTCCGATTGGCTGGACGTTTCAGCAACCAGAATCGGAAATCAAACTGACTATTCGTCAGAATTGTCGTCAGGATAACGAAATCAATCAGATTGAACCCTTGTCGATTAGTTCAAACAAGTTAGTATATGCACACTGTCATGAATTGATCATTGACGGAGGAAACGAATATCGCCGTTTTGAAATAACCACCTATAAACATCCAGGCCTTGGAGTAAATAAGATTGCCTATTTCAAGCCTTTTTTCAATGTCGAGTTATTTGAAAATGAGAAACGATTGAATGGTTATGTTTATGATCAGGACCAGAATGGCAGGTATCTTGTACGAAATACAGACTATAATTCGGATGATACTGAATCCGATTATTTTCTCGTGCATTTTTCGTTTCCGATGGAAACCCCTTTTTTGAATGGTGCACTCTATTTAAACGGTGATTTGGTTGAAAACCGTCTGAATGCCAACAGTCGAATGGACTATAATGCCGAACGGAAAGCGTATGAAAAAACCTTATTTTTGAAACAAGGTTCGTACAATTACCAGTATCTATTTAAAGCGGATGCTGGGGAGAAGCCATCCACACGCCGTACGGAGGGATCTTACTGGCAAACCGAGAATGACTATCACATATTTGTCTATTACCGTCCGATCGGTGGCCGGTATGACCAATTAATCGGTTATGACAATCTGAATTCAACCTTTTAAATAACTGATTGTTGGTAAAAGCCTTACTTGATAAAACGAATGGCTATTCCAGCTTCCATCTGACTCTCCAACGACCATTTGCATAATCATGGCTGATAATCCGAAAATGTCCTATTTCTGAAGTGTTGGATACATGCGTTCCTGCACAGGCACAGGTATCATAATCACCTATTCGAACGATCCTGATAACGTCCCCATTTTGGTCAGGCAGCTTGCTGAGGTCGGCTATTTTTGAGGCTTCTTCCATTGTCACATACTCAATCCTGACATCCAATTGTTTCGATATGATATCGTTGACACGACATTCAATAGCTGTCACTTGTTCTTCTGATGGCGCTGCGGACAAAGTATAGTCACACTTGGATTTTCGTCGTTCAATGTGCGCGTTGGCTGATCGTCTGCATCCGAAGAGCCTGACCATTGTTTGGTTCAGGATATGTTCGGTGGTATGACTCTGAGGGTCTTCTGATTTGTTGTGTTCGATAAAAACGGGTTCTTGCATAGTCATATTGGCTATTTAAACGCCTTAAAATTATGTTCATTAAACGGATTTTTGCCTTCAGGCGTCATTAAAAACTCGAGAAGGCTGGCATACCGTTTTTCAATTTTTCCTCGAACCATTTTCATCGTGCTGTTTAACAAATGATTGGATTCATTGAAGTTTTCATCAAGAATGGCAAAGGTAGAAGGCAGCCAACGTTCTGGAAATAAGCCTGCATACTTGCCACCTTTCTTGTATTCATTGATGGTCTGATAAATCAACTGTATGGCTTGTTGTTTCCCCTGTTCCGCCGAATAATCAGGCACGGCATGTTTGATGGCTTCCAGATTTGGAACGATCAGTGCGACTGTATAGGCATTTTGGTTGTTATACAGCATCACCTGTTCTATGTATGGCGACAAGGCTTCGAGTGATTCTTCAATGCCTTCCGGACTGTATTTTTCTCCGTCACTGCCGATGAGCAAACTTTTTGATCGTCCGAATACACTTAAAAACCCTTTTGAATCGAATGATCCAAGATCGCCTGTAAACAACCAGCCATCTTTTACAGCATTGGCTGTGGCTTCAAGATTTTTCCAGTAGCCAGCCATGACATTTTCACCGCGGATGACAATTTCTCCTTTATGACCTGCCGGCAACATGTTCCCTTCTTCGTCACGAATAGTCACCTCGATACCTTTTGCTGGAACACCGGATGTTCCAAGTTTATGCTTTGCATAGGAATTGGAAGAGATGACCGGAGTTGCTTCAGATAATCCGTATCCTTGAAACATCGGTATACCAGTGGCATACCAAAATTTTTGCATATCGATATCCAGATAGGCCCCTCCGTCGACAAAGAACTGCAGTTTTCCTCCCAGTCCCTTGCGTAAATGAGAAAATAAGGATTTGTCAAAAAGAAGCACCAAAGGTTTAAGTACCCACGAGAAATGTTTGCCTTTGTTATAACCCTCCTTGTTATACATCATGTTGACAGTCAACGCAAAGTTGAATACTTTCTCAACAAGTGGTCCCATTTCGTGAACGGATTTTTCGACATTTTTCTTGAATGTCTTGGCGAGCGCCGGAACTGTCATGACGACATCAGGTTGGAATTCTCTGAGTGCCAGAGGAATATTCCGGATGTATTCAAACATGGTTTTTCCGGTTGGAACAGTAGCAATACTGCCACCTTTTGCTATAAATGTATAGAATCCTGTGACATGCGCAAAACAGTGATCCAGCGGTAAAATAAGAAGTGTTCTGAAGTGTTCGGGGACATTGACCACAGACAATGAATGTTCGACATTGGCCGTAAAATTTCGGTGTGTCAACATGACGCCTTTCGGATCAGCCGTGGTACCTGAGGTATACGTAATATTTGCCAGGTCATTTTCACGAATGGAGGATGCTATTGTCTGTAGCTCACCTGGATGGTTCCCATTCCAGGCCTCTCCTAATGCATACAGGTCGTCAAGCAATAATTCGCCGGAATTCAGTTTCGTTTGCATATTACCGATGATGATGACTTTTTCTACAGTCGTCAGTTGATCGATAATGGAGCGAATTTTTTTCAACTGAGAAATGGATACCATTACAAAACGAGTCTCTGAGTGATTTAGACGAAAAAGCAAATCACTGGATTCGCTAAGTTTGACGGATAAAGGGACATTGATACCACCGGCAAATAAAATGCCCATTTCACCGAGAATCCAGGCATTGCAACCTTCAGCAAGTAATGCCACTCGGTCACCTTTTTTCAGGCCAAGTGACAGAAAACCGCCGCCAAGCTTGTAAACCAGGTTTTTGCCTTGTTTGTAGGTGATGGCACGGTATCTTGAATCTCTTTCCCACAAGAATGGTTTGTCGGAATATTTTTCAACGCTATGTTCAAACAGATCGATCAGCGTCTGCTTTTCTGCCGTAGATTCTTTTCTGCTTTTTCGTTTCAAAAAGTTGTAATTGATCTTGGGCGTTTGAATTGAAATTCGCCTGACAGGTTTCTTCTTAACTTCGTTAGAAGAATCAGCTGCTGGTGATTTTGTAGAATCGGCTGTATTTGATTTTAGTGACACAGGTTGTTGATAATTAATGGTTCATTAATTTAATGCATTCCGGAAACAATCCTTCATAAGCGCCACTTTTCCTAAAAGCGTTAACCGACTGCTGGATAAGCTATATGATTGCATACTTGAATCCTACCGGCTTTTCATGTTATCAGCGACGGCTTTGCCTGCAGCCAAGGCTTTGAGGTTCAGGTTGACAACTTCTTCCCCTTTCCGGCCGAATATTCGCCTGATGCCGTTTTCAATAGCTGTGTAGTCAATACCGATGAACGGTGAAGCGGCTCCCAACATCACGATGTTTGAAACTCTGGTTGAACCAAGTTCTTTTGCCATGTCATCAACATCCAGGACCACTTTATTGGAAATTTTATCCAATGCTGTCTTAAGTTCTTTGTCTGATGGATAGTCCGGAATATTTACGACCGGTATGGAATTGGTGACAAGCCAGCCTTTTTCATTCAACCAGCCGGCATACCTTAATCCTTCCATAGGTTCAAGGGAAATAACAAGATCTGCCTTGCCTCTTGATATCAGGTCTGAATAGATTGGCTTGTCGGAGATCCTCAGATTTGACTGCACATCTCCACCACGTTGGCTCATACCGTGTACCTCGGCTTGTTTCATGTACAAATGTTGATGGACGGCAGCTTCACCAATGACAGCTGCTATAGAAAGGATACCTTGTCCTCCGACTCCAGAAAGTATGATGTCTGTTTTCATATATGCCTGTTTCACTGTTGCTTCTTTCTTTTACGTGTCAATGTCTGGATGCATTCACGTCTTGGAATGATGACTGAAACGCCACGGTATTCCATTTCTTCACGGATGATACTGACCATTTCTTTATGGTTTTTCTTCAATGGAACCAGTACATGAAGATGGGCCGGGGACACTCCAAGTCCGAGACAGATTGATTCAAGTTTGCCGGTACCGGCAGAGTCTTGCCCACCAGTCATTCCTGTCGTTTCATTGTCAGATATGATTACGGTAATGGGTGATTGTTCATTTATCGCATCCAATAAAGACGTCATTCCGGAATGTGTAAACGTGGAATCGCCAATGACAGCGATGGGATATTTTAAACCTGCATCTGCTGCTCCTTTAGCCATTGTTATGGACGCACCCATATCGACGCATGTATGCATGGCTCTGTATGGTGGCAGATAGCCTAATGTATAACAGCCGATGTCGCCAAATATTTTCGATGCTTCTCCCTTCTCAGCATAAGCTACATTCAATGCTTCAAACATATCCCGATGGCTACAACCTGTGCATAATGACGGTGGACGCATTTTAACCACGTCTGGTACGATCGTTTGTTCAATGACGGATAATCCAAACGCTTTTCCCACAATATCTGGGTTCAGTTCGCCGGCTCTTGGGAAAAAGCCATCCTGGCGGCCATGCACTGTCAGCCCTAAGCCAAGAAGGCCTCTGAGACTATCTTCAATCAACGGATAGCCTTCTTCAATGACGATTAATTCATTACATTCCTTGGCCAGTTTGTTTAACAGGGTAACCGGTAATGGATACTGACCGATTTTAACGATCGGATAAGGACAGCCGTCGGGAAAGTTTTCCATCAGATAGTTGTATGCAATACCAGAGGCCACGATTCCTTTCGAAGTGTCTTTACCTTTTATGAAAGTATTGAAACTGGACCCTTCTGAGTCTTTCACAAAGATTTCCTGGGAAGCAAGCAGTCGATTGTAATTGATACGGGCGTTCACCGGTAGCAAAACGAACTGCTTCGGATTGGTGGAATAATGAAGGGTATTCTGAGCCTTTTCAGGACGGCATGCTACACCGGCTCTTGAATGAGCCAACCGGGTCGTTATCCTCAGCATAACAGGTATTCCGAATGCTTCAGACAGATCAAAGGCTTTGTAGACCATGTCATAGGCTTCCTGTTGATTGGAAGGCTCTAATATGGGGATCATGGCAAAATTGCCATAAAATCTTGAGTCTTGTTCATTTTGGGATGAATGCATCGAGGGGTCATCAGCAGCGACAACGATCAGTCCACCTATAACGCCGGTTATAGCAGCGTTGATAAAAGCATCTGCACAAACGTTGACGCCAACATGTTTCATACAAACCATGGAACGTTTACCAGCGAAAGACATGCCAAGAGCTGCCTCCATGGCCGTTTTTTCATTGGATGACCAGTGGCTGTGGATCTGTCCGCTTGTTGCTTTATGAGATGCCTGAATGTATTCGGTAATCTCAGTAGACGGTGTCCCAGGATAGGCATAAACGCCAGAGAGACCAGCATCTAAAGCAGCCTGAGCGATAGCTTCATCTCCCAGCAATAATAATTTTTCCATTCTTTTCAGTCTCTATGATAAATGAAGCGAAAATACAACTAATTTATTCAAGAATGCCTCTTTCATTCAGGGCTTTATGATAGGCTTGGGCATTTTTAGCGTGTTGCGAAAGCGTTGTTGCAAAAGCATGATAACCTGAAAAATCAGATTTGGCGCACATATAAATATAAGAGTGCCTGGAGGCATTCAGGACAGCTTCAATAGACCTGATTGAGGTAATACGGATAGGTCCCGGAGGCAGTCCGGTGTGTTTGTAGGTGTTGTAAGGTGATTCTTTTCGAGTATCATTGATATAGATACGCTTCATGGTTAAATCACCGGCAATGTATTTGATGGTCGGATCAGCCTGTAACGGCATGTCGATACTGAGACGGTTCAGATAGAGTCCGGCTACTTTGGAAAGTTCATCTCCTTTGTTGGTCTCTTCTTCTACAATGGATGCAAGCGTATAGGCTTCGACCGGAGTCAGTTTATGCCTTTTGGCTGCAGCAATGTGGCTGTCATCCCAGAACTTGTGATATTCCCTGATAAACTGGCTTCTTACTTTTTCTGGTTTGGCGTTCCACCAGAGTTCATAGGTGTTTGGCATAAAAATGCACATATAGGTTTGTTCATTAAATCCTTCTGCACCCATCCAGGACGTATCCCGGAAACAATTCAGCAAACTGAGCGAATCGGCCATCAGCTGTTTGGAAAGTCTTCCTGCAAGTTGGTCGACCGTACGGACGTTGTTGAATGTAATTCTGACAGGCGTTTGTGTGCCGGATTTTAGAATTTTGGCCAGTCGGAAGTCAGACATACCGGGTTTCAGCAGATAATGTCCACTTGGCAGTGGTTCTTTGCACCCTATTCTGTCGAGCATGATGGATAATCTTTTCACACTTTTCAGATGGCACGATTGTTGAATTTTTGCCAGGACTGCTTCTTTTGAATCACCAGGGTATATATACAAATGCGCTGATTCTTTATTCTTTAGAGAAGAATGCATAAAGAAGGAACAGACTAGCACGATGACTAAAATCGCTAGTAATGAACTACTTATGCGGATTGTCTTTTGGATTTTCGGTTTCATGATAGTTTATTTTTTCAGGCTCAAAAGTAGCAGTTTTTTTTCGAATAAATACAGGTTGTTTGTTTGGTGTGTAAAAAGACTTTTCTATCTTTGCAGCGCGAAAAGCGATTTAGCTACGCTCCGGAAGGATGGGTGAGTGGCTGAAACCAACAGTTTGCTAAACTGTCGTGCGGGTAACCGTACCGGGGGTTCGAATCCCCCTTCTTCCGCACTGAAAAGGAGAATGCTTACACTTTGTAAGTTTTCTCCTTTTTCGGCTTTCAATCAATTGGTGAATAGCCGAATTTTGGAATCAACGCAAAAAAACGGCGGGTGCTGCCTGTCATCTGATTTTCAACATCAGATCATTATAGCCGCTTGTCTGGAATGGTTCTGAATATCAGCAAGAGTATGGTAGAAATCAATGCTGTGCAAGCTCCGAAATAAAAAGGGATGGATGAATTGACATGGTCATACAGTAAGCCCGCAATCAAACTGGCCGGTAATAATGTCACACCAAGAAGCGCATTATAAATTCCCAGTCCTGTACCTTTTTTATTTTTATCGATGACATCTGAAATGAATGCTTTCTGAATGCCGTCAGTCATAGCAGAATACAATCCATATAAGGCAAATAGACTGATAATGACTCTAATGTTACTGGAATAGCCAAATCCGAAATAGACCATCGCATAGACCAAATAACCTCCGACTAGCAAAATTTCCTTTCCGATCTTGTCTGATAAGACGCCCATTGGAATGGCCAAAACGACAGAAACAATACTGGTAATCAGATAGACTAATGGAATGTAGGCGACCTTCACTCCTATTTCGTTGGCCTTTACCATCAACAACGCATCCGTTGAATTTCCCAGCGTAAAAATGAAAATTATACCAAGAAAGAGATAGTATTTTTTAGAGAAATCCTGAAACCGGAATTTTTTCAGCAACGCACCCTGGTTTTTTTTGGCTTCGCTTATCTTTAAAAAGAGCACCAGTATACCTAAGAGTCCTGGAATACCAGAAATGAGAAAAATCAGCGGGTAATTGGCTGGATACAGGGACATCAAAATAAAGGCAATAAGAGGTCCAAGTATGGCTCCCATATTGTCCATGGCTTTCTGCAGTCCAAAGCTCTTGCCTGTTTCACCATTCAGAACAGAGCCAGCTACCAAACTATCTCTAGGTGCTGTACGGATACCTTTCCCGACTCGTTCGACAAATCTGAGGTAAAGTACTTGCAGTGGTGTACTGACAAATGCGTACAAAGGCATAATGATGGCAGACAAACCATAGCCGATCAGCATGAACGGCTTATTTTTACCTATTTTATCGCTCCAGAATCCGGATAGCGTCTTAATCAAGGCCGCCGTACTTTCTGCAATACCCTCGATGAGAGATAAGCTTGTTTTGGAAGCCCCAATAGACATCAGGAACATAGGCATGACAGAATAAACCATCTTCGAAGATGTATCTGTCAGGAAGCTCGTGAGTCCTGTATAAAATACATTTTTACTAACTCCCAGAACACGATGGTTGGGTTCCGTATTGTCTGTTTCAAATCGATGCTGATCGTTGTTCATAGTACAATGAATGGTTTATTCTATGGCTAGCTTGAAAAGATTGACCATAATCTGAGGAAAGGCTATTGATCCTATTTTACATCATTACTTGTATAGGAATCCATACAGAAGCAGAGTTGCTGTTCCAGCATGTGTACTTTGGGCATATCAATACCAACCTGCTTGGCTGCTGCAAGTGGATTGGAATAAATAGCCTTGATTTCCAGAGGACGATGATTGTCAAAATCCAGTTTCATGCTGGGAGCATAAGGCTTCATCACGTTGGTGGAATCAAGCATGACTTGAGCAAAACGCTCACTGATGTTATTGCCGCAGGCTTGTGCAGCCAGGATGACTTCAAGCATCATGTCTCTAATTAGACTAAATGTTTGAGTATGATGCATGAGTTGTTCGGTGCTCGAATTCATTACAACACATAGACCATTGTATGGCACATTCCAAACCAATTTTTTCCAGCGTGACAAAGCAAGATCTTCTGATAATTCAGCCTCAACACCAGCACTGATGAGATCATCACAAATTTGTTTCAACAGCGTCTTATTTTCTCCTGAATAAGATCCAAGCGTTAGCTTTCCATAATCCATATGGGTAATATGACCAGGGGCAAATTTAGAAGAGCAGATGAAGGCTAACCCTCCGGCTATAGCTATAGAGGGAAAATCTTCAGCCAAGGCTTGTTCCATCCCCAATCCGTTTTGTATCAAAATCACACAAGTGTCCTTATGTAATAAAGGTGGCAACATCTTTTTCAAAAGATGGTTGGCTGTCGTTTTCAAACAAACCAGCACAACATCGCAGAGTGGCATCTTGGCTGTTTCATGATAAAAGTTCCCGTGCTGTATCTGGTAATTTCCTAAAACAGAATCAATGATTAATCCGTTCTTTTGTACTGTTTCAAAATCCCTGTTGAACAGAAAATGAACGTCTTTACCTGTTTTTGCCAGCATTCCTCCATAAAAGCCACCTAAAGCGCCTGTCCCGATGACGGCATATCGTAATTGTGTCATGAAAAAAGATATTTATGCACAAAGGTACAATAATCAGTTAGACGTTGTGCCAGCCGGTATCGTAAAACAAAAAGTCGATCCTTTCCCCCACTCGTTTTTTCCCAGATGTCGCTTCCGTGTTTTTCGATTAACTCTTTGCAGAGCAACAATCCAATCCCACTACCTTGCTCATTGTTGGTACCTTCTGTTGAGACCGTTTCATCAATTCTGAATAGTTTTGGAAGAACTTCCTTTTTAATGCCG
>JAUZOU010000179.1 GCA_030706285.1 Bacteroidota bacterium | reverse complement strand
TCCAGACTGACTGTCTGGGCTGTATCGGCAGCAGTACAAACGCCACCGGCCGTGTTATAATACCATCCGGTCGTACCTTTTGTCATGGCTGCTTTGTTCCAGTTGTTTCTGGTCGTGTTGATGTTGTAAAATACAACGGTACCGTCTTTCAGACCGCTAATGACTTGATCGACCGTCATATTCATGTATTTCTGGAATTTGGCGGCATAGTCGGACAACTTGATGGTTTGAGCTTCAAAATGCCCGACGGCAAATTCCATGTTTGTTGTTACGACAGCATCGGTGTTGATTTTCAAGTACGGACTTTCATTTTTGCCGTAAACATGTTTGCTTGTTGCGTCCTCAACGCTGTCACTGCAAGCAGTTATCGTGAGCAGGCAGCATCCTAATAAAGCAAATAATATATTTTTCATAATAGTCGATTGTTAAATGAATGATTTAATTTGCACTGCTGCCGTATCCTGGATTTTGTACCAAATTCAGATTTCCATCCATGAAATCTTTTGGAATCGGGAAAATGTTGCAATGGATATCTGTAGGATCAACTTCAGCATCTTTGCAGAACCAGGACTTTCCATTGTACACATTTTCATTTTTACCATTGATACGGAAACGGATCAGGTCCTGGCGACGATGGTGTTCTGCTACAAATTCCCATGCCAGCTCATCCAGCAATCCGCCCAGTTCGATATCGGCACCGCCTTCAACCGTGGTTACCCATTTGTCGGCTTCACCCATTTTTCCCTGGTTTTCACGATGTCCGTATGCATAGACACTTCCGCCTTTTAGTTCTGCTACAGTGCGCACGGCCTTTTCAGGATTGTTTTTAAAGTCCCGTTGACGGACTGCGGTGACAAGATCGGCTGCATCTTGTTCTGTTTCACCTTTATAACCGCCCAGGCGAAGCAGGCATTCGGCTTTCATCAGGTAG
This sequence comes from Bacteroidota bacterium, assembly GCA_030706285.1. GTDB lineage: Bacteria > Bacteroidota > Bacteroidia > Bacteroidales > UBA1402 > UBA8389. The sequence continues at coordinate 5,454 of JAUZOU010000179.1, read as the reverse complement.
GTATCAGCCAAGCGGAAGAAAGGTATGTCATCGTAAGCGGTACCGAAGTCGCCCGGAAGGATTTCGTACTTGATTAAACGGCCGCCTTCAAACGGATAACAGCCGGGGTTGTCGATGCTGTGAATTTCTTTGGTATAGATGAGCGGTTGCCCGTCTGACATAATGGCTGCGCCTGATTTGTCGTATTGCTGACCAAGGGTCCAACAGGAAGTGTAGCGTGTATCGTTCGGATCGTAGGTATTCAGGAATTGCGGTAAAACCGTGCTGCCACCTGTTGCCCAGCCGTTGAAATTCCAGACAGCCCGGCCGGCCACATGGATCCATTTGTTGGCGTAATAGTTCCCGCTGGCATATTTCTCGGCAAATGGAATGCCGAAGATGATTTCGCTGTTGCTGGAAATATCTTCCTTAAAGCAATCCGAATAATTGGAGGCCAATGAGAATCGTTTGCTGTCAATGACTTCGTTTAATTCATCGATGGTCTTACCATACCAGGAATTGTCTGAAAAGTCATTAAACCAGGCATTGTGGTTGATGTACATTTTGGCCAGAATCATATTGACCGTATAATCATTTATCTGCCCCATACCGTTGTCTGGGCCGCATTTTCCTTTGATGGCGTTCAGTTCGCTGATAATGAAATCCCAGGTCTGCTGCGGAGTGGCTTGTTTGGGTAACCATCCGGCCTCGTGGTAGTAGGTCGTGTCCAACGGGACATTGCGGAATAAATCGAATAGCACGTAGTAGTACAGTGCGCGGTAGCCTCTCAATTGTGCCACTGCAGGTTCGGATTTTTGTACAGATTCATTTGCCAATAATTTGTTGCAGGCATTTATTCCGGCATACGCATAATTCCATTCAGTCCAGAAATGACCGATCTGTGAGTGGAATTGGTGTTTATGCATGGATACGTAAAGGTCACCCCATCCGATGCCGATACGATAGGGCGTACACCATAAATCGGAGGATTCGTCCTGAATGTCGCAATAACCGTTCCATCCCCAGTACACGTTGCGGAAATTACTGTATACAGGAGAGAACATGCTGGCTGCATCTTTGGCTGAAAATTCGTATTTTTCCGATGCGATGGTATCGTAGATCGTTTCGCTCAGATCCGTGCAACTAGTAGAAAACAGGATCGTTGCTCCAAAAAATGAAGCGATAATGGCTTTATATAGTGTTGCTTTCATAGTTCTTATGGTTTTTAGAAGGTAATATTGACACCAAATGTGAATGAACGAGTGACAGGATATTTGTCACGATAGTCAATACCTGATGAGAGCACATCGTTATTGGAAAGCTCCGGATCCAATCCGCTGTAATCGGTCAGGCAGAACAAATTGTCGGCTGTAACATAGGTACGGATTTTATTGACATAGCTGTTAGCCTTCAACGGGAGGGTGTATCCCAATGAGAGGTTCGTCATTTTCAGAAAATCGCCTTTTTCCAGATAATAGCTGACAATGGTCTGTTTTTGAGCGGAAGACAACGTATACTGGCTTCCATATGGCGCTTTCAGCACAGATTTCAGCCGGTTGAACGTAATGGAGTTGTTTTCGTAGAAGGCTCTTGGTTCATTCAGGAGCTTAAAGCCTAACTGGCTTGTGAGCTGGAAGCCTAGGTCGAAGTTTTTATAACGGAAGTTGTTGTTCCATCCAAGATATACTTTCGGAAGGCAATTGCCGAGGTATTGACGATAGGCGTCGTTGTTCAGCATGTTGTCTGTAAATTCTTCTGCGGCTTTTGTTGTAGGATTTTCAATCAGCCAAAGTCCGTTCTCAGAAACGCCGACAGATTTCAGACCAAAGAAGTTTCCTACGGATTTACCAACTTCCAACCGTTGGGTTGGAATCGTGATGGGTTCTCCTAACCACGCTTCATCTGTTTTGTTGGTTGTTTCATATAAGTCGTTGGACAAACTAAGCAGCTTGTTGACATTGTGAGAAGCCGTAACGGTTGTTTTCCATTCAAAGTCCCTGGTTTGCACCGGAGTCCCGTTGATGGCTACTTCAATACCTGAGTTTCTCATTTTCCCGACGTTGGCCAAGGTTTGATTATACAAGTTCGGAGGTGTCGGTACATCGTACCACCATAGCATATCTGAGGTGTTTTTCCTGTAAACATCGATGGAAGCACTTAAACGCTCTTTCAGAACGCTGACATCCAACCCTATGTTATATTCGGTCGACATTTCCCATTTCAGATCCGGATTTGGATTGGAAGAAATTTCCAGTCCGGGTTTCCAGACGCCGCCTTCGTAATAATAGGAGCTACCGAGTGAATAGCGCGTCAGCGATTGGTACGGATCATTCGGGATGACACCGGTTACACCAAAGCCTGTCCGCAGCTTCAGATTGTCCAGCCAGGTGAGATTTTCCATAAATTCTTCTTTGCTGATGGTCCATCCAAGAGAAGCGGATGGGAAAGAACCCCATTTGTGATTTTCACCGAATTTGGAAGAACCTTCACGCCGGATGCTAACCAAGGCATTGTATTTATTGGCATAGCCGTAACTGATACGTCCGAAGAAACCGATAAGTTTGTTGTCATTTTTGTAGCTGCCCATCCCTGCTTTCCCGTCTTTTAAGGCAGAACCAATTCCAATATTGTTGTATAAGAAAAAGTCGTTCTGGAAATCATAGTTGTTGGCATTGAATCCTTCATTGATATTGTATTGGTAGCTGTAGCCGGCTAACGCCTCGAGACGGTGCTCGTTGGTCTGTAAGTTGTATTTTGAGGTGACCTCCAGATTGTCCGTGCGGCTATTGGATTCCGACTGATAAGCATAGCCGGTATGATTTTCCATCTTCTGGCTGTAATATTCTGAGGTATAATAGCCTTTATCATGAGCATTGGAACGTCTGGTGGCAAGCATCAGATTGGTTTGCCATCCTTTTATCGGTTCCAATGTCACATTACCTGTCAGGCGTGTCCATTCCGATTCATATTCACCTTTACGTTCTTTGATCATTCCAACCGGGTTGTAATAATAGTTTACCTGGAAGTTTTCAAAGTAACTTCCGTCAGTATTCCAGATTGGTTCGGTTGGATTGTGAATGATGGCTTGTCTGTAAATGTTTGATTCGCCATTATTGTTTGCGTTGGTTGCACTGTTCTTGTGCAAGCCTTTTACCAGGTTGAAATTGACTTTTAACATATCGTTCAACATCCAGTGAGATACGTCAAAGTTCATCTTCATTTCATTATTATAGGTATCAATGATGACGCCTTCTTCATTGCGATAAGTAAAGTCGGCTGAATAAGTCGTTTTATCCGTACCTCCTGTAATGTCGAAATTATGGTTGTGGGTTAATGCGGTGTGGGTGATGGCATCCAACCAATCCGTATCATAGCCTTTATCTGTAAAATTGGTCATTCCCTGGCGTATTTCTTCCGGCCCCATAAAATCGAGCCTGTTCGCAAATTGAGACAAGGACATATAACCTGAATAAGCAGCTTGAGCTTTAGTATTACGTTTTCCTGTGTTTGTGGTGATCAGGATAACGCCATTGGCGCCCCGTGTTCCGTATATAGCGGCAGCCGAAGCATCTTTCAACACATCAATGGAGGCAATGTTTTCAGGAGCAACAGTTCCCAGGTTTCCTTCAATTCCGTCAATCAATACCAACGGTGTGGAACTTCCTGACAGAGAAATGATGCCACGTAACCGGATGGTTGATTCGGCGTTAGGATCGCCACTGCCTTTTGTAATGGTTAAACCGGCCACCTTGCCTTTAATGAGCTCAGCCGCATCGCCTATCTTACCGATGGTAAAATCTTCTGATTTGACACTGGCCACGGCGCTGGTTACATCTCCTTTACGTTGCGTGCCATAACCAATGACAACGACTTCATCAAACATTCTGACATTTTCCTTCAGGTTGACAACGATTTGTGATCTGTCTCCTACTGTTTGTTCCTGAGTAAGATATCCGACGTAGGAAAAAACTAAAATGGCATTCGCACGAGTGATCGTTATTTTGTAATTGCCATTGTTGTCAGTTATCGTCCCATTGGATGTTCCTTTTTCAGTAATTTTTACTCCAATCAAGGCATTTCCTTTTTCATCGGCGACACGACCCGAGATGGTGGTTGATTTTTGTTGAACAACGTTAACACTGCTATTCTCCATACTGCCTTTTGCAGCCCACATCTGACCGATGCTCAAAGAGACGGCCACCAATGTGCATGTGACAATTTTTGTCAGGCTTTTAGATGAAAAGCCATTTCGTTTCAGAGTCTGATTCATGTTTTCAAGATTTAAGGTTTCCACATATAACATAAATAACTAGTCATTTGTTTTTCAGTAAGTTGTTTCTTTGTCAAAAATTACATGAGCAACTTCCTGATGGAAATCAAACACCGTGTATCAATAACTTATTCATAGGATGCCTTTAGGTATAGGTTAATTGTCTTGATTGTACAGGCAGGCATTGAAAACAAAAACACGGATGACTTAAATTAGAGTTAAGGTCTGTTAACGAACAAAATAAACGAATATGTTAGTAACGGAATAGAAAAATCGTCTAATTTGCTAGCAAAATTTTCCATTCCATTGGTCTAATCTGGCTTATCTTTGGCTGTGGAATGTGATACTGGCTGGCTTCCGGTGAAAAAACACTGATTTCTGAAAAATTTGTTCTCAAGGCTAAGGGATAAGTAAAAAAATGACGTCTATTAGAATAATGCCATGATATGTACATAGACACACACAATCAGCATACACGTTTTTAGGAAAAGAAAGGGCTCGTTTCCAAAGCCACAGTGAGAAATAGCTGTAGACAAACAATATAGATAAGGCTTAACCGATTAAAGTAAAAGGACAGATGTGTCTGGAATAATCACCTCTGTCTTTTTTATAGAATATACAGATCATGCGAAAACTGATTAGTTTGATTGTTACTTTCACCATGCTGACTATGAGTTGTACAAGCAATGAAAATCAACCTTTTGTTCCCTCCATCTCAAAAAAAGTGACGTTTACGGAAACGGATGCAACGAATGCATTGAAAGCGTTCGATACTTCTTTTTATAGCCCAACGGCACATCTGTTCTATGCCACGACTGAACAGAATAGTCTTGGCGCCATTTGGACGCAGGCAATATTCTGGGATATCATCATGGATGCGTATAAACAGACCCAGGATAGTATCTGGCGTAACCGGATAGACGAAATCTATCAGGGAGCTTACGCTGAATATGATGCCTTTAATTGGGAAAATAAGCAAAAATGGTTTATCTACGACGACATGATGTGGTGGATCATTTCTCTGGCTAGAGCGTATGAAATAACGGAAACCCCTGTGTATCTGAATACGTCGGTGGCAGGATTCAACCGTGTTTGGCGCGATGCATACGATCCGGTTAATGGGGGTATGTACTGGAGCTTCAGCCACGATGTTAAAAACGCCTGCATCAATTATCCAACGGTCATTGCAGCCATGACACTATATA
>JAUZOU010000178.1 GCA_030706285.1 Bacteroidota bacterium | reverse complement strand
CCATAACAGTCGAATCGGAGCCGATTCCAACAAATAAATCACCGTAGGTTGAAGCTTCTTTAAAAAAGGCGACATGCCCGCTGTGGAGCATGTCATAGCATCCGGAGACAAATACTCGTTTGTTCATGGTTTTCCAATAATCTGTTAAAAGGTAACGGCATCCTTAAACAAAGGTGCTGCAAGATCTTTTGGTGATAAATTAAGTTTTTCTGCAGGAATGGCTGGCCATTTAATCGCTACCGTCGGATCTGCATAATTTAGAGATACTTCCGCTGAAGGCTGATAGATATTATCTACCTTGTATGTAAAAATGGCTTCCTGACTTAAAACCATAAATCCATGATACATACCTCTTGGAACAAAAAGCTGCCTTTTATTGGTCTCTGATAATTCAACCGCAATATACTGGCCAAATGTTGTTGAGTTTTTGCGCATATCAACAACAACGTCCAGCACCTTTCCGATAATGACTCGTACCAATTTCGCCTGCGCGGCGTCGCCTGCCTGAGCATGCATGCCCCTTAGTACTCCGTATGATGACTTGGATTCGTTGTCCTGAAGGAAATGGACCTTTCCTATATTTTCTTCAAATGCTGTTTCTTTAAAACTCTCCATGAAATAACCCCTTGGGTCATTGAAGACATTGGGTTCGATAACCCAAACCCCGGGTATTGATTGTTCGGTAAACTGCATGCTATCGGTTTGAATACATTCGTTCGTAATAGTTTTGATATTCTCCAGAGGTAACGTCTTCTACCCATTGTTGGTTTTCCAGATACCACCGGATGGTCTTGACAATTCCTGTCTCAAAAGTTGTTTCAGGAGTCCAGTCAAGTTCATTTTTCATTTTGGTCGGATCGATGGCATAACGCATGTCGTGTCCGAGTCTGTCCTGAACATAAGTGATCAGGTCATATGAAACAGTTGAAAGATTTGTTTTAAGTACGCTGCGATATGCTGGCTCGGTTTCCATCAGGTGGCGAATCGTATCGATGGTCAACTTGACGATTTCGATGTTCTTTTTTTCATTATGACCTCCGATATTGTATACCTCACCAACTCTTCCCTTGCGTATCACTTTTTCAATGGCTTTGCAATGGTCTTCCACATACAACCAATCACGCACATTTTCACCTTTCCCGTATACCGGTAGTTTTTTCCCTTCCAGAATATTCTTGATAATAAGTGGAATCAGTTTTTCCGGGAAATGATAGGGACCATAGTTGTTGGAACAACGGGTAATGGTGGCGGGAAATTTATAGGTTTCGCAATATGCTTTTACAATGAGGTCTGCAGAGGTTTTGGAAGCAGAGTACGGACTACGTGGGTCCAATGGCGTCGTTTCTGTAAAATAGCCTTCAGCACCCAGTGAACCATAGACTTCATCGGTCGATACCTGATGATAGCGTACGCCTGGCTTATAAGTCGGATAACCATGTTCATCCTTCCCTGTCGCCCAACTCTTACGAGCTATATCCATTAGGTTCTGGGTTCCCAGAATATTAGTCTCGAGAAAAAGCCTCGGATTTTCGATGCTTCGGTCAACATGACTCTCTGCTGCAAAATTGACGACAACTTCAATCGGATGGGTTGAAAATAGTTTTGAAACCAGTTCTTGATCGCAGATATTACCCTTGATGAAGAGGCATCGTTTGTTATCGACATCTTGGGCTATGGTACCGTAGTTACCGGCATAAGTCAGGGCATCAAGTATGATCAATTGCACATCATCAAAATTGGATAACACGTATTTAACGTAATTGGAGCCAATAAAACCAGCCCCTCCTGTTACTAGATATGTTTTAACTTGCATTGTTATTAGTTATTGACAGATTGAATGTAATCGTTTGTCTTTCAGGCTTCTTTTAATGAAAGCAAATACTGACCGTAAGCAGTTTTTTCGAGTCTTTTTCCAAGTGCCGTTAGTTGAACTTCGTCAATCCAGCCATTTCTCCAGGCTATTTCTTCGATACAAGAGACATAAAATCCCTGACGGTTCTGGATGGTTGCGACAAAATTTGATGCTTCCAGCAAACTGTCGCAATTGCCTGTATCGAGCCAGGCAAAACCACGACCAAATAGTTCGACTGTCAGTGTCCCTTCTTCCAGATAGAGCCGGTTAAGGTCTGTGATTTCATATTCTCCTCTGGCTGATGGCTTTAAAGACGCTGCTTTTTTTGTGACAGTTTTATCATAGAAATAAAGTCCTGGAACAGCATAATGCGATTTCGGTTCCGCCGGTTTTTCTTCCAATGATAGCACTTTATTTTGTTCATCAAATTCAACCACTCCATAGGCACGCGGATCTTTGACATAGTATCCGAAGATGCAGGCTCCCTTGTCTAGCATGGCCGCCTTTTTCAGCACTTTTGAAAAGCCTTGACCATAAAACATATTATCACCCAGAATCAGACACCCGGGTTCTCCGTTCAAGAAATCTGCACCAAGCACAAAGGCTTGCGCCAAGCCATTTGGTTTATCCTGAATCTTATATTGAAAGTGCATACCAAGTTCCTCTCCGTTTCCGAGTAAATCTCTGAACATTGGAAGATCGCGTGGCGTTGAGATAATCAGGATTTCCCTAATGCCAGCCAGCATCAGTGTGGAAAGTGGGTAATAAATCATGGGTTTGTCATACACCGGCATGATTTGTTTGGAAATGGCTTTAGAAAGTGGAAACAAACGAGTCGCACTACCTCCGGCTAAAATAATTCCCTTCATTCAATTTGATTTTTTGTCCATGATATTGTAGCAAACACAACACAACACAACGTTCATCATGCGAAAGAAGTTTCAGAAGAAAGCACCGTTCAAAATGCCGGCTAAAAGGCTTACCGGAGCAGACTGTTGGCAGGTGGAAACGGCTGAGTCAATAGCAACAGGACAACATACATTCTTTTGAGATCTTTTGATATGCAAAGATATAAAAATTAGTTTTTAAGGTACCAGTTGTATAATAGTTCAATGCCTTCCTCCAGTTCAATCTTATGATGCCACCCCAGGTTATGTAATTTTGAAGGATCAGTGAGTTTACGGATTGTTCCGTCAGGCTTTGTACTGTCGAAGACCAATGATCCATTATAACCGATCTTGGAGGCAACCAGTTCTGCCAATCCTTTGATGCTGATTTCCTTTCCCGTACCAATATTAATATGGCAGTTTCTGATTTCATTGCCGTTACCCTTAAGGTCAGAAAAATCAACTTTTTCCATGACAAAGACACAGGCATCAGCCATATCTTCACTCCAAAGAAATTCACGGGTAGGTGTTCCGGTGCCCCAAATGGAGATATGGTCCGTCGTAATACCATATTTGGCAAGTTTTCCAAGAATTGCATCCCAGGAGGCCTTTCCATCAACTCCTTCTACAGGATACCGATCAAAATCAGCCCGAACAACCTCATGCTCCTGATTTAACAGACATTTACCAAGATGAGCCTTACGGATCAGGGCTGGCAAAACATGACTTTTTTCCAGATTGAAATTGTCGTTTGGACCGTACAGGTTTGTCGGCATCACAGCGATGTAGTTGGTGCCATACTGCAAGTTGTAGCTTTCACACATTTTCAGTCCGGCAATCTTTGAAATGGCATACGGCTCATTGGTGTATTCCAGCGGGGAGGTAAGCAAACAGTCTTCCTTCATCGGCTGAGGCGCATCACGAGGATAAATACAAGTACTGCCGAGGAACAACAATTTTTTGATACCGTATTTCCAGGCATTGTGAATAATATTGTTTTGAATCTGCAGGTTGAAGTAAATGAAATCCGCTCTGTAAATAGAATTGGCCATAATGCCGCCTACATGAGCTGCAGCAAGAAAGACATATTCCGGCCTCTCTTGCTTAAAAAAAGCTTCAACTGCCTGTTGATCTGTTAGATCCAGTTCATTGTGAGACCTTAGCACAAAATTATGGTAGCCCTTAGAACGTAGATTATTTAGAATGCCAGAGCCAACTAATCCATTATGTCCGGCTACAAAAATTTTTGAATCTTTATTCATTTGTCATTATATTTATGGGAGTACTTGCCTACTGGTCATTTCCTTCCAAACGTATTCAAGAAACGAGAATCGGTTGCTATGCAGGTTGATTACTCGAAATAATTCATTATTCGATAGCCGCCATCTTTTAGGTATGTTTCTCTTTTCATGAGTTTAATGTCGCTGACCATCATATCGTTACAAAGCCCTTTCAAATCGTATTGAGGTGTCCAGTTCAGACGTGTTCTGGCTTTGGTTGAATCACCGATTAGCAATTCCACTTCGGTTGGTCTGAAATAATCTTTGCTGACGCCAACGACAACCTCTCCGATTCTTGCGGCGAATGGTTCGTAATAGTCACCGCCAACCATCGTGTCGAATCGCGCACGTTCAACTCCAGTCAGATAGCCTTTCTCGTCAACTCCAGACCCTCTAAATTCGATGGTAGCTCCAATTTCTGAAAAAGCCATGCTGACAAAATCACGGATAGTCGTTGTCACACCAGTAGCAATGACATAATCATCCGGTTGATCTTGCTGAAGGATCAGATACATGGCGCGAACATAATCTTTGGCATGTCCCCAGTCGCGTTTGGAGGATAAATTGCCAAGAAATATGTTTTTTTGCATGCCTAGGGCAATCCTGGAAACAGCCCTCGTCACTTTACGGGTGACAAATGTTTCACCTCTTTGGGGTGATTCATGGTTGAACAAGATACCATTGCTGGCATGCATGCCATAGGCTTCCCGATAATTGACCGTGATCCAGTAAGCGTATAATTTAGCAACAGCATATGGACTACGAGGATAGAATGGTGTTGTTTCTTTTTGAGGAATTTCCTGCACAAGGCCGTAGAGCTCGGAAGTAGAGGCCTGATAAATTCTGGTTTTTTTAGCAAGTTCCAGCAACCGTACAGCTTCCAGTATTCTGAGCGTACCCAGTCCATCTGCATTTGCCGTATATTCAGGGGTATCGAAACTTACTTTTACATGGCTCATGGCTGCCAAATTGTAAATTTCATCAGGTTTTACTTCTCCGATAATTCGAGTCAGGTTCATACTATCGGTCAGGTCCCCATAGTGCAGGATCAGATTTCTATTTTCAACCGTAGGTGCCTGATACAGGTGGTCTATACGATCCGTATTGAATAAGGATGAACGTCGTTTGATGCCATGAACGATATAGCCTTTTTTAATAAGGTATTCAGCCAGATAGGCGCCATCTTGTCCGGTGATGCCTGTAATTAATGCTGTTTTTGACATGTTGGTTCCATTTTAAATGAATAAAATTAGGAAAAGATCCGGATTAACATCTACCTTGTAGTGGTATAAATGATGTTTTCAATCAAACCTTTCATATGGAGAATTTTGACTTTTGAATTCAGGGATAAAAGACTTCATGAGCTGAATCGTACAATCAATTTCTACTTTTTTCGATAAATCAATCATTTTATTAACCGTTTCGCTGACGGAAACAGAGTCATATTGCTGAACTTTCACAGCCGATATCTTCTCATGTTCAGTCGGAAATGTCGCTTCTTTATCATTTAATAGCTCTTCATAGAGCTTTTCTCCAGGTCTGAGACCTGTATATTTAATTTGGATATCCTTATCCGGTATATATCCGGACAATTCGATCATCTTTCTTGCAAGCTCGGCTATCCGAACAGGATCGCCCATATCGAAAACATAAATTTCTCCATTCTCTCCTATTGAAGCTGCTTCGAGTACTAATCGGCAGGCCTCCGGAATTGTCATAAAATAACGGAATATATCCGGATGGGTAACTGTGACAGGGCCTCCGTTTTCGATTTGTTTTCTGAATCTTGGTAAAACAGAGCCACTGGAACCAAGGACATTGCCAAAGCGAGTCGTGATGATGCGCATTTGTATGCCTTCCTTTTCGATTCTCTTTGCCTGAGATTGGACATATATTTCAGCCACACGCTTGGACGCTCCCATCACATTGGTAGGTTTGACCGCTTTGTCCGTTGAAATCATGACAAAACGCTCAACACCATATTTGACAGACATATCACATAATGTCTTTGTCCCAAGGATGTTGACAAGTACTGCCTCGCAAGGATTTTCTTCCATGAGTGGGACATGTTTGTATGCGGCAGCGTGATAAACGATGTTTGGATGGTATTTCTGAAAGACATATTCAAGACGAAACTGATTCCGGATATCGCCGATTATTGCTTCAGATCGTATGGTTGGATAATTTTTTTTGATTTCCAGCTGCAGGTTATGTAATGGCGTCTCGGCCATATCGAACAACACCAGCAGTGTTGGATTGAAACTGGCCAGTTGTCTGAATAATTCGCTTCCGATTGATCCTGCCGCACCAGTTATCAATATTGTTTTGTCTGTGGAATGTCCGGCGATGCGATTCATATCTATTTTGACCTCTTCTCTTCCCAGCAAATCCTCCAGTTGGATGGGTTTCATCTGAATACGGGTTGTATCTGTTG
>JAUZOU010000177.1 GCA_030706285.1 Bacteroidota bacterium | reverse complement strand
TCAGAAGAATTCGTTCTACAAATATGAAACATATTTTTTTAATCTGCAAGAAATATGCTTGGTGAAATCATGAATGTGTTTCACGTGTTGACAATTTAAGCTGAATTGATTTATTTCTGTCAAAATGTTTATCCTGATGGCCTTTGATGGCTTATAAATCAAGACGATTGTGATAAATTGACACAAAATGAGCGAAAAATGCATAAAAAAAGCCCCGGAAAGAACCGGAGCCTTTAAAATTGATCAATCAAGCGTCACTATCACAGATCTTTTCCGTGACAGTTTTTGTATTTTTTACCACTTCCGCAAGGACAAGGATCGTTGCGTCCGATTTTCTGTTCAACATGGATCGGTTGCACACGTTGTTCGGGCTTTCTGGGTTCGCCCTGGCTGTTGTCTCCTCCGTAATTGTCTTTTTGTTCACGGTACCGGCTGAAATCCTGATGTTTCTCAGGAGCAGCCTGACGGACTTCATCGGGTTCCCTGAAAGGAATTTGTCCACGCATCAGGGTCGTACAGATTTTCTTGTTGATGTTATCGATCATGTCCTTGAACAGATTGTACGATTCGAGTTTGTAAATAAGCAGCGGGTCTTTCTGTTCGTAGCTGGCATTTTGCACAGAGGTACGCAAATCATCCAGCTCCCTGAGGTTCTCTTTCCAGGCCTCGTCAATGGTGTGGAGCAAGATGGCTTTTTCAAAGCTGCGGACCACTTCTTTTGACTGAGTTTCGGCAGCCTGCTTCAGATTGACGGTGATGTTGTATGTGCGCTTTCCGTCCGAAACTGGAATCAGAATGTTTTCATAGATGGAACCTTGGCGTTCATAAACTTGCTGAACAACAGGATTGGCAACGGTCGCCATTTTTTCTGTCCGGCGCTTGAAATTTTGCAGTACCGCATCATACAAGGTGTCGATGCAGCTTTGCGCTTTGGAACTCGCGAATGTTTGTTCATCGAATGGAATATCCATGGCGAAGTAACTGCGTACATCTCCGACCAGGCTTTCGAAATCCTTGCTGGCATCTGCTTCTTCGACGATAACCGTGACCAGGTCGTAGATGGAGTTGATAATATCGATGCCGATACGTTCGCCCATCAGAGCATGGTGACGTTTGGTGTAAATAACCTCACGTTGGTTGTTCATGACGTCATCGTATTCAAGCAAATGTTTACGGATACCGAAGTTGTTTTCTTCTACCTTTTTCTGAGCACGTTCGATGGACTTTGACATCATGCTGTGCTCAATCATTTCGCCTTCCTTGAAGCCCATGCGGTCCATAAGCCCTGTGATCCGTTCGGATCCGAACAAACGCATTAGGTTATCTTCCAGTGACACATAGAAAACAGAAGATCCTGGGTCTCCCTGACGGCCGGCACGACCACGTAACTGACGGTCGACACGTCTGGATTCATGGCGTTCGGTGCCGATAATGGCAAGACCGCCGGCGGCTTTTACTTCAGGGCTTAGCTTGATATCGGTACCACGGCCGGCCATGTTGGTGGCAATGGTCACAGAGGAAGACATACCGGCTGTAGCGACGATTTCGGCTTCCTTTTGATGTAATTTTGCGTTTAAGACGCTGTGCTGAATCTTCCTCATGGTCAGCATCTTGCTGAGTAATTCGGAAATCTCGACGGAGGTTGTGCCGACCAGCACAGGCCGGCCTTGTTCCACCATAGAGACAATTTCATCGATGACAGCCTGGTATTTCTCACGCTTGGTCCGGTAGATCCGGTCTTCCATATCTTTACGGACAACTGGCTTGTTGGTTGGAATGACAACGACATCCAGTTTGTAGATATCCCAGAATTCGCCGGCTTCCGTTTCGGCCGTACCGGTCATACCTGCCAGCTTGTGGTACATACGGAAGTAATTCTGAAGGGTGATCGTTGCAAAGGTTTGAGTGGCAGCTTCCACGGTAACCCGTTCCTTAGCTTCAATGGCCTGATGCAATCCGTCCGAATAACGACGGCCTTCCATGATACGGCCAGTCTGTTCGTCCACGATCTTGACTTTATTGTCTATCACGACATATTCATCGTCACGCTCGAACAGGCAATAGGCTTTCAGTAACTGGTTGATAGTGTGAACCCGTTCGGACTTAATGGCGTAATTCTGCATCAGATCGTCCTTTTCTGCCTGCATTTCTTCGGGTGACAATTGTTTGTTTTCCAGTTCAGACAATTGGGAACCGATATCCGGCAGGACGAAAAATTTTGTATCTTCGGTATCAGACGTGATATAATCGATGCCTTTATCTGTCAGCTCAATACTGTTGTTTTTTTCATCGATGGTGTAGTACAGCGGATCGGTAACAAGGTGCATGTTGCGGTTGTTATCCTGCATGTAATACTCTTCTGTCTTTTGCATGGCTGCTTTGACACCCGTTTCACTCAGGAACTTGATGAGCGGTTTGTTTTTCGGGTTGGCTTTGTGCGACCGGAACAACAGCAAGGATCCTTCCTCCTGATCCTTTTTATCCGTGGAAACCAGCAGCTTTCTGGCGTCGGCCAGTAACTTGGTTGACATATCTTTTTGAGCCTTTACCACGCGTTCAACTTTAGGCCTGAGCTCTTCGAACAATTGATCTTCTCCTTTCGGAACCGGTCCTGAAATAATCAACGGGGTACGGGCATCATCGATCAGGACGGAGTCGACCTCATCGACGATGGCATAGTTGTGAGGACGTTGAACCAGGTCCATCGGACTGGTGGCCATGTTGTCACGCAAGTAATCGAAACCGAATTCATTGTTGGTACCGAAGGTGATATCGGCTAAATAAGCCTGACGGCGTTCTTCGGAATTCGGACGGTGTTTGTCAATACAGTCGACCGATAGTCCGTGGAACATGTATAACGGTCCCATCCATTCAGAGTCACGCTTTGACAGGTAGTCGTTGACGGTTACGATATGAACGCCGTTTCCGGTGAGTGCGTTCAGGAATACCGGAAGGGTTGCCACAAGGGTCTTACCTTCACCGGTTGCCATTTCTGCAATTTTACCTTTGTGAAGAACGACACCTCCGAACAGCTGGACGTCGTAATGAACCATATCCCAGGTCACTTCGTTTCCACCTGCTTTCCAGTGGTTGGCAAAAATGGCTTTGTCACCTTCGATGCGGACGAAATCATGTTTGGCAGCCAGGTCGCGGTCAAAATCGTTGGCAGTAACAACCAATTCTGAATTTTTGGTAAAACGGCGGGCGGTTTCCCGCATAATGGCGAATGCATCAGGCAATGCCTCGTCAAGTTCGTTTTCCAGCTTTTCCAGCACACTTTTTTCCAGTTTGTCGACTTCACTGTAGGCATTTTCGCGTGCATCGAGTTCCATGTCTTCGATGCTGATTTTTAATTCTTTAATCCGGGCCCGTTCATCAGCAACACCTTCCTGAATGGAAGAACGGATATCGGCACTTTTCTTTCGAAGTTCATCATTTGACAACTCTTCAATGCCGGCAGCAGCCAGTTTGATTTTCTCCACGTAGGGAGAAATTTCCTTCAGGTCACGTTGTGCTTTGTTTCCGAAGAGCTTTGTCAGAATCTCATTGAATCCCATATGTTTATTTTTTTTCTTGTTTTACTGTATGTTGATAAATCTGTCAATTCGTCAGCTCCTTGAGTAAGGAACCTTCACTGGCGTTCGGCGGCCGGATCTTGAAGACTTTACTCAAGGTTGTGGCAATGTCACTCGATGAAACAGGTCTTGTGATGGTTTGAGCTTTCAGATTGGCTCCATAAACAATCATTGACGTTGTATAAGCTTCGTAACGTACCTGGAGGTCTTTCTCCTGATTGTCGTTGCGGATATTCCAGCCTGGTTGCAAATCCAGCCTAAAATCACCCGAATGGGCTGGAAACAGTCCTTTCCGGTAACTGTTCAAGGATGAATCGTAGGATCCGGTCACGAACTGACGGTTGCGGATGACTCGTTGAACACCGCTGAATTCACCAAGAAATTCGGATGCTTTGGTGCTTATTTCGTCGAAATCGATTTTCTTTTTATCAATTAATGTCCGGTTCAGATAGATTTGCTGGTTGTAATAACCACTGACCCATTTCTCATCGCCATATATGGCCATCAGGTAGAGATTGAGCAGAGAGGTGCAGCGGTCCGGATAGAAATCGCCGCCATAGGTCGCAGTACTGGCTGCATCTGTAGCCGGATTTTTTGGGGCTCCTGTACCGACAATGTAAATCAACGCGTTTTCAAGCCCTACCTGCCGGTCAACTGCGTCAATGACCTTGCCGATTTCCTGATCCAGCCTGAAATAAATATCCTGTGTTTCGACAGCCGACATTTTTTTGGAATTCTCCAGATAGCCGGATGCATTAAGGTTCAGTATCAGATAATCAGGAATATCATCGGTGCCAAGATGCTCTTTTTCAATGGTTTCAAGCCCTATTTTACAGACCTCAGCATTGGCCATCGGCGTTTCCTTGAAGGCCTTGAATTTGTCTTTTCCGTATTTGCCCAACCAGTATTCAAATAGGGTAGGATTAGTCTGATAAGGCATGTAACGGTAAAAATTCAGCGGGTATAATGGTTGCCAGGCTGTTTGGTCCATGGTCCCTGACTGATTTTCCTGGTCGTTGATGCGCTGCATCCACCAGGGCATGTAGTTGTAGAACGTGGACGTACACCACTGGCCGGAATTGTCATCCATCCAGAAAACGCCATCGGCTTTATGGCCTCCGGAAACGATGGCACTTTCGGCTGAAATACCGATTGAAAATACTTTTGACTGGTTGTTGGTGGCATCTTTCAGTTCATCACCAAGGGTAGTGGCAATCAGGTACTTGGGTGAAGCTGTACTTGAGGTATAATTTCCGAGGTACGATGGATCGAACACGCAGGAAATAACGTTGTGTGAGGCTCTGTCAAACCAGCGACTGGCAATGATACCGTGTCTGGAAGGACTTGCTCCTGTTACAATCGAGGCAGTGGCAGAAGCCGCATCCGGATTGGGGTAATCATAGTTTATGGACCGGTAGACGATGCCATTTTGAAGCATCTTTTTCAGGCCATCTTCGCTGAAACCATCCTTGAACCAGTCCAGGTAATCCGTCCTTAGCTGATCGATGTGAATGCCCACTACCAGTCTTGGTGTCGCGCCTGTAGCTTCGACGGCCATACCTGGTACGGTAATGGTGAGAATACCGATTAATGAGCGAAGGAATTTATTCATGTTTCAATAACTGTTTATAGTTCAGATAGCCTGCCATCGAACGAAGCATCAGCGAAAGCAGCAACGGGTACATGGCCGGATGCAACGTTTGCGGCAAAAACAAGGTGCCCGCCAAGGCAAACAGCTGAAAAGGCAGATTGACTGCTTTATACAAGGAGGCGGCTTTTGGTCTGAAGGCCGGAATACTAAGAGCAATGGCATACAACAGGTGTAATGGATGCAGCCAAAGCAATAAATAATTCACATCTGTGGTGGGGTGTTCTGAAAAGCAGACCAGGAAAAAAATGATACATCCTGCCAAACCGGTAACAGCAAACAAGACGGCATCAAGCACATGGTACTGTTTCTTTTTTCTGATTTCAAGAACGGTCAGCGCACCTGTTGTCAGGAAAACCAGCCACATCACCCAGATCGGACCAACTTTGAAAGAACCGGACTCGTTTAGCTCCGGATCAATTGAAGCCGGATGAAGCGTTTGTAAAACCAACGGTCTTGTTCCGAGCGAATCATTGAAGATCATTGCATGAGAAAACGATTCTTTGAGGACGTCCGGTGCAAATTGCTGAGAACAGAGGTCGGCTTTGTTGTCCGCTTTAGCACCTAATGCAAAATCTATGCCAAACTGAGTCCACGGAGAATTATTTGTAAAGTGATGGACCTCATCCCGCAATGACTTGAATTTGCCGGGCCATCTATAATCAACCTTGCCCCGGATGGCTTTTACGATTATATCCCTGGGTAAGGTGGAGCAGTTTTTGTAAAAAAAATTGTACCGGTAAACACGATTTTCTGGCTGTATGTTGACCAGCAACGCATGAAGCAGATCGGCTTTTTCCTGTTGAGTCAGGTTCAGGATCTGTTCGGTGACGCCCCGGTTGGTCATCTGGTATTCCAGCATGAAATCGAAGAAACTGCAGGTGCCGACAATGTAATCGGTTTGCCCGGTAACGAAGCGCCAAATAAAATTCGGGCTCGAGAAATCGAACAAACCGTAATTAAATACGACGTCAAGTTTGTTCTCCGGATCGTGAAAACGGATACCTGTATGTCCGTACTGAGACCAGACTTCTTTGCCGGGAGAGGCTGTCAGCAGAGAAAAATACGATTTTTCTCCAGGTTTATCTGTGGATTGTGCCGCTGCTGAAGAAGTGACCGAATTAAAAAAACAGCACAGGCAGAGCATGAAAAGGCTCAACCAGTATTTTTGTCTGTATAGAGGGTTTGTCCGGGACAAGACCATAGTTCCTTACTTTTTGCCGGCAAAAATACGAAAAATGAGGCGGATGACAGG
>JAUZOU010000176.1 GCA_030706285.1 Bacteroidota bacterium | reverse complement strand
TAATACTCTCCGTTAAACGCATGGACAACCATCAGGCCGCCGAAACCAAGCCTGTCGGAAGTCAGTTCAGCTTTGGTAAAGCTTTTATAGGTACCGGGGGCATTCAGTTTGATGACATCGATGTCCCGTCTGAGATAGACTTCCCTGTCCGGAATGGTTGTATACTCACTGTCACAATCTGACAAGGCAAAGGCCGTCAATAGCAGGAAAAAACAACCAACAAAACGAATGATGCTATGTGCCATAATCGAAAGACATTATTCAGGAAGACGTTCAACGATTGTCCTGATGTTACTCAATTCCTCATCCGTGAAGCCAGGGGCTTTCAACGCACCAAGATTGTCAGCCAGTTGGTCGATTGAACTGGCTCCCATGATAACCGTTGTCACCCGTTCATCGTGCAAGATCCAGCTAAGGGCCATTTGTGCCAGACTTTCACCCCTTTCGGCAGCCACGTTATTCAGTTGAACAAGGGCTCCAAGAAGTTCAGCTGTTAACGTTTCTTTCTTAAGAAACCCGTTTTTGGCCATTCTGGATGCTTCAGGAATGCCATTCAGGTACCGGTCACTCAGCAGACCCTGGGCAAGAGGGCTAAATGCACAAAAACCGACACCATGCAGCCTGGCTGTTTCCAGTACTCCATGCTCAACCTTTCTGGATAACAGGTTGTACCGGTCTTGCTGGATCAGGCAAGGCGTGCCCTGCGCTGCGAGCAGTTGATAACCTTTGGCGGCGAGTGCTGGCGGATATTTGGAAAGCCCGACGTACAAGGCTTTCCCGGATCTGACGATGTCACTCAGTGCCTGCATGGTTTCTTCGATTGGTGTGA
Source organism: Bacteroidota bacterium (assembly GCA_030706285.1). Classification (GTDB taxonomy): domain Bacteria; phylum Bacteroidota; class Bacteroidia; order Bacteroidales; family UBA1402; genus UBA8389. The sequence continues at coordinate 5,675 of JAUZOU010000176.1, read as the reverse complement.
TGCCATCGTAGCGATGAGAATAAAAAATATCCACATAGTCCAACTGCAGGCGTTTCAAACTTTGATTGAGGCTGCAGATCAGGCTCTTTCTGGAACTGCCGTCTCCGTAAGGCCCTTCCCACATCTGGTGACCAGCCTTGGTCGTAACGATCAATTCATCCCGGTAGGCGTGAAGTGAGTTCTTCAGGATTTTCCCGAAATTTTCTTCAGCCGATCCGGGAGGCGGGCCATAATTGTTTGCCAGATCAAAGCAAGTGATGCCGCTATCAAAGGCATAGTGGACCATAGATTCACTCTGCTTGAATTCGTCGACAAAACCAAAATTGTGCCATAATCCAAGTGAAATTTTCGGCAATTTTAGGCCGCTTTTTCCGCATAAACTGTATTCCATTCCGGCAGAATAGCGGTTGCTTGTTGGTTGGTAGGGCATAGGTCCGAAACGTTTAGGGTGATTCTTCAATGACGGATATCAAAGGTACAAAAGACAAGATAAAATCGGAACATTTTAACCAAAATTGGTGGTGGTGTAGCCATATTTGTCTATTTTTGCATGACTTGTTCATTTTAAATTCGTTACAGGTCTGGATTTCTTAACAGATCTGGCCTATTTGTGTGTAAACAAATATCTTTATGAAAAAGCTTCTAACATTCATTATGCTGACATCGACACTGATCGTTTGTGCCAATAATAAGAATCCTTTATTGGACAATTTAAAAACGCCCTACGGCATTCCTCCGTTCAATCAGATCAAAACGATGCACTACCTGCCTGCTTTTAAGGAAGGTATGCGCATCCACGCTGAAGAAATCAATGCCATAGCCAACAATCCGGCTTCTCCGACATTTGCCAATACCATCGAGGCGCTTGATCACTCCGGCCTGTTATTGCGTCAGGTCAATTCCATCTTTTTTTCGCTGACAGAAAACGAAACGAATGATGAGTTGAACAAGATAGCCGAAGAAATATCCCCTGTGCTTGCTGAGCACACGGATAATATTTATTTGAATGCAAAATTGTTCCAACGCGTCAAAATGCTATACAATCAGAGAACGTCGTTGAACCTTTCCGGAGAACAGAAACGTCTGTTGGAAGAAAATTACCGCGATTTCATCCGTTCAGGAGCTTCATTGAATGCGGCCGACCAGGAAAAACTGCGCGCACTCAACAAAGAACTGTCCGTATTGACATTGAAGTTCGGGGACAATGTCCTAAACGAAACCAATGACTACAAACTGGTAATCGACCGGAAAGAAGACTTGGCCGGCTTGCCTGAGGTTGTCATTGAAGCAGCTGCACAGACAGCTAAGGAAAACAACCTGGAAGGCAAATGGGTTTTTACCCTTCAGAAACCAAGTTTGATTCCTTTCCTCCAATTCTCCGAAAGACGCGATCTTCGTGAAAAACTATTCAAAGCTTATATTAACCGTGGGGATAACGATAATGCGAATGACAATAAGGCCATCATCAACAAACTGGTAAACGATCGTCTGCAACATGCCAATTTGCTGGGCTATCCGACTCATGCTGCTTATGTACTGGATGACAATATGGCCAAAACACCTGAAACGGTCATGACCTTTCTGGACGGAATCTGGGGGAAAGGTCTAAGCAAGGCGAAAGATGAAGCGGCTGATATGCAGCAAATGATCGTGGCAGAAGGTGATACCTTCAAATTGCAGGCATGGGACTGGTGGTATTATGCAGAAAAAGTACGCAAAGCCCGTTATAACCTGGATGAAGCAGCATTAAAGCCCTATTTCAAGTTGGAGAATGTTCGTCAGGGGGCCTTTGATGTCGCCGGCAAACTCTATGGTCTTAAATTTGTGAAACTTGAGGGAATGCCTGTGTACAATCCTGATGTCGAAGTGTTTAAGGTGCTTGATGAAGACAGTTCGTACCTGGGCATCTATATGACGGATTATTTTCCGCGTCCTGGGAAGCGGGGCGGTGCCTGGATGGGCAATTTCAGGGATCAGTATATACAGGCTGGCAAGGATGTCCGTCCCATTATTTACAATGTCGGAAATTTCACGAAGCCGGCTGGCGATGAGCCGTCCCTGTTGAATCAGGATGAAGTGGAAACCTTATTTCATGAGTTTGGTCATGCGCTGCATGGACTGTTGTCCCGCTGCCATTATGTTACGTTAAGTGGTACCAGTGTTGACAGGGACTTTGTTGAGTTGCCTTCACAGATTATGGAAAACTGGTCCATGCATCCTGAGGTATTGAAACTGTATGCCAGGCACTATAAGACGGGAGAAGTCATCCCTGATTCCCTGATTGCGAAGATTCGTCAATCGGATACGTTCAATCAAGGCTTTATGACAACAGAGTTGGTCGCAGCCGCTTTGCTCGATATGGATTGGCATACTCTGACAAAAGCAGCTGACCGGGATGTCCGTACGTTTGAGAAATCGAACATGGATGCCATCGGCTTGATCAACGAGATTGTTCCAAGGTATCGCAGTACCTTTTTCAACCATATTTTCAGCGGCGACTATTCATCTGGCTACTATGCCTATTTGTGGGCTGAAATGCTTGACGCCGATGCGTTCGATGCTTTCCAGCAACATGGCATCTTCGATAAAACTACGGCAACTTCTTTCAGGAAGAACATTCTGGAACGAGGCAACACGGAAGATCCAATGGTTCTGTATAAGCAGTTTCGGGGAGCAGCTCCCGACCCGGCTGCCTTTATCAGAAGGAGAGGGCTCTGAAATTTTTTGTGTCTGAATTCCTTACAATAAAAATAAACGTATATCTTTGCGTTTCAAAAAAAAATTCATAATACCGATTATATTAGTAAAACGAAGTTCAACATGCAAAACAAAGGATTTGTAAAAGTTTTTGCGATTCTGCTTACCCTCGTTTGTGCCTATTACCTGTCTTTCTCGATTGTGAACAATCGGATCGAAAGTAAAGCAAAGGAAGCATCCATGGGCGATCAGACGAAACTGGCCTATTATCTGGATTCCATGGCGACTGAAAAGGTATATCTAGGAATGACTTATGCCGATTGTCGTGAGAAAGTGATTAATCTTGGTCTTGACCTTAAAGGTGGGATGAATGTCATACTGGAACTTTCTGTGCAGGATGTCATCAAATCCCTTTCCAACAATAACCCTGACCCGGTTTTCAATAAGGCATTGCAGAATGCGACCCAACGGATGGCTAGCAGTCAGAAGAATTATGTTGACCTTTTTGTTGAAGAATATCACAAATTGGCACCAGGTGCCCGTTTGTCAGCCCTTTTCAGCACCTTTGAAATGAAGGGACGCATTGATCCTCAAAAGACAGATGCTGAGGTTATCAAGGTGATTAAGGGAGAAGTTGATGCTGCCATATCCAATTCATTCAATGTGCTGAGTACTCGTATCGACCGTTTCGGTGTGGTTCAGCCCAACATCCAGAAACTTGAAGGGGCAGGTCGAATCCTGGTTGAACTTCCTGGTATTAAAGAACCGGGACGTGTGCGGAAGCTGCTTCAGGGTTCTGCCAACCTTGAATTCTGGGAAACCTATGATTTGTCTGAGATTTATCAGTCATTGATTGCTGCCAATAATCTAATTCGTGATACAAAAAAATTGGGGACAGCTAAACCTGTAGCCGACACAACAGCTGTCAAGAAAACAACGGCAGCAAAGGCAGCTGGCAAGGGCGCAACTGAAACAAAAGAAAGTGAAGCACTTCTTTCAAAATTGGGTGAAGCCGGAGCCGGTGGTGATACAACGGCAAAGTCAAAATCGGCCGATCAATGGAAGACTGAATATCCTTTGTTTGCTGTTTTGCAAATGAATCAGACTGATAAAGGCGTCGGAGCTGGTCCGCTTGTCGGATATGCCCGTGGTCGTGATACCGCTCAGGTGAACAGATACCTCAATGATCCGAAAGTAAGGGAAATTTTGCCGAGAGATGTTAAATTTGTCTGGTCTGTCAATCCGGTTGATAAAAAGACTCAATTGTTTGAATTGGTTGCTTTGAAAGTGTCCAACCGTGACGGACGTCCTGCTTTGGGTGGTGATGTCATTACGGATGCCAATGATGATTTCCAGCAAACGACTGGCAACGGGAAAGTTGATATGACGATGAGTGCCGAAGGTGCCAAAACCTGGGCTAGACTTACCAAAGCAAACATCGGTAAATGTATTGCTATTGTTCTTGATGGCTATGTTTATTCTTATCCGCGTGTACAAAATGAGATTACCGGAGGACAATCGGAAATCACCGGACAATTTTCAGCTGCTGAAGCAAAAGACCTTGCCAATGTATTGAAATCCGGTAAAATGCCTGCTCCGGCCCACATCGTTCAGGAAAGTGTCGTTGGCCCTTCTTTGGGTAAAGAAGCTATCCACAACAGTTTCATATCCTTTCTCGTAGCCTTTATCATCATTTTGATCTATATGCAGATCAATTACGGTCTGATTCCCGGTCTTATTGTTGATGCCAGCTTGCTGATGAATGCCTTCTTCATGATGGGTATCCTGGCCTCTTTCCAGGCCGTCCTTACCTTACCGGGTATGGCAGGTTTGGTCTTGTCGTTAGGTATGGCCGTCGATGCGAACGTGCTGATCTATGAGCGCATCAAGGAAGAGCTTCGAGCGGGAAAGACCATGAAGAAAGCGGTTCAGGATGGTTACAAGAATGCTCTTTCTGCCATTATGGACGGTAACATAACCACCTTGCTGACCGGTATCGTGCTGTACATTTTTGCCACCGGCCCTGTCAGAGGATTTGCTACGACCTTGATCATCGGACTTATCTGTAACATCTTTACCGGTGTCTATTTAACCCATCTGATCTTCGATTTCTTCCATTCAAGAGACAAACTTCTGAATTTGAAATTCTCTACAAGGCTCACTAAGAGTTTGCTGCTGCACACAAAGATAAATTTTATCGGTAACCGTAAATATGGTTATATGATTTCCGGTACAGTGTTGGGACTTGGCCTGCTTTGCATTATCTTCCATGGATTCCGGGAGGGTATCGACTTCTCCGGTGGCCGTAATTATATTGTACGTTTTGATGAACCTATCAGAACTGACAAAGTCAGAGAGGCACTGGCTCCTTATTTTGGTGATGCGTCTTTGTCCGTCATTTCAATCGGTGATGCCAATCAGGTACGTGTAACCACTAACTATAAGATTGGCAATAATAGTCAGACGATTGACGACGAAGCTGAAACGCTGCTTTATAATGGATTGAAATCTTATATTGGCCATAATGTGACTAGAGATCAGTTTGTCAAAGACAACATCGTCAATTCGGAAAAGGTAGGTCCGACGGTTGCTGATGATGTGACAAAAGGTGCTATCTGGGCCGTCTTGCTATCAATAATCATTATGGGTATTTATATCCTGATCCGGTTCAAGAACTTATCATTCAGCGTTGGTACAACTGCTGCACTTTTCCACGACGTGTTCTTCATCATATGCTGTTATTCAATCTTCTATAGCTTTGTTCCGTTCTCACTCGAAATCGATCAGAACTTCATCGCCGCGTTGCTGACCATCATTGGCTATTCGGTGAACGATAACGTGGTTATCTTCGACCGTGTCCGTGAAAACCTGCATTATTATCCGAAGCGGAACAGAAAGCGGTTGCTGAATGAAGCATTGAACCAGACATTGGTTCGTACGTTCAGTACGTCCTTGACCGTATTCCTGACATTGGTTAT
>JAUZOU010000175.1 GCA_030706285.1 Bacteroidota bacterium | reverse complement strand
GAACCATATACTGATTGATCGCCGTCAATTCGTCTGCTAACAGTGCATTCAACGCCGTAAGCATTTTTTCGTTTCCTTTCATATGATACTGATTTTTAGTTTATGGCCATCGTTTGGCCTTTGTCTTACAATAAGATGGATGAGATCCAAACTTATTAAAAACACGAATGACCGGGCATTTGTTTTCTTACGCAATGATAATTAACGAAAAATAAGGTGCATGCGTTAAGTCTGCGACGTCATGCGATTTTTATAGCTGCAGTTAAAGCGGCCTTAATGAAGACGTTGTATCAAAATAAAGGCAACCCTTATTTAGTCTGTCTTTGTTGGAACAGCGCTCTGATTTTTTCGATAATGGTTGCATTCGAGATGATGGGCTTTGCCCAGATTCCAATACTAAGAATGTATCCCAGGGTAATAAATAGGAGAAACAGACCATAACGCAAGCCGATAAGATCGGCCAGCCCGCCTACGATCAATGGAATAAAGGCACCTCCGGCAATACCGGTGCACAGGATGCCTGCGAATGTTCCTTGATGTTTGGGCACCGAGTTCAATGCCAGGGAGAATATGACCGGGTACATGATCGAGGCGAAAAATCCCATCATTGGGAAGGCCATCAGCGATATGTCCCTGGAACCCAACAGCGCTGCCAGCAGCGTGACAATAGCACCTGAAGAAAACACCATCAAGACAAATTTACTGTCGAGGATTTTTAGCAGAATCAGTCCGAGCAAGCAACCCACGGTCATAAGTCCCCAGAACCAGGCTACTGCATTTGCACCCTGAGTGGTGGGGTCAATGCCATGATACGTTTGCAGGAATTTTGACATCCAGTCGGCAAGGCCTTGCTCTGTACCGACATAAGCAATCAGGCCAAAAAAAAACAGAATGACATATTTATTTGACAGCAGTTCTTTGAACGCGTGGCCAACCGTGATTTTTTCTTCTTCAAGCAGCTCTACTTTCGGAAATTTGACCAGCCAGTTGATTGCGATCATGATCAGGGTGATCGCGGCGAAGACCCAATACAGCGAGACCCATTTTAAATTTCCGGGAACCACATTGTTGAGTGTGGATATGATGAACGAGGTGTTGCCTGAGTGGACGTTATGCACCAGATAAGTGTAAAGCAGTGGACTGAGAAAGGATGCCAGCCCGAAAATCAATTGGGCCAGGGCTGAAAAAAACGCATAATTTGATGATCCGCCCGATTGTCTGAGTAAAGGGTTGATGACCACCTGCAGCATGGCCATACCGATTCCGATCAGAAAAAGTGACAGCAATGCGATGCTGAATCGCGGGAACATAGCAAAAAGCAACGATCCTGCAAAAGCCAGAACAAACGCGGCGATTAAAATCGGTTTTTCAGAGTATTTCTCTACAAGGATACCAGCGGGAATCGACATCACTCCGTAGGCGATGAAAAAAGAGAAGGGCAGCAATCCGGCCAACCCAAGGCTGAGATTGAAATTGTCAATGATTTCAGGGATCAGTGGTCCCAACACATTGGTAAGGAAAGATATTACGAAAAAGGTAAGCAGTACCAGGATTACCATGACTGTATTTCTGTTCATAAGGTCTGATTTAAGGGTTGTCCATGGCATCAAAGATAAAACAAAATATTGGTTTTGTTTTCAATTAGTAAAGATATGCTGCTGTTCATAAAGGTCTGTTTTGTGCGCTTTTTGTTGATCTATAGGGAAATAATTACGACGTCATTCCGTTTGAAATTAAAAGCAGTTGCAAAAATATCATGAAGAAAATATTGGTTGTTGTCGTGTTGATGGTTTCGTTGGCTGCGCATGCCAGTACGGAATCGGATAGTTTATACCAACTGGCATGGAGAAAATTTAATGCCAAAGAGTATGCAGTGGCAGGAGATTTATTTGAGAAAAGTATCAAAGCCGGTCATAATTGGCCGGGTACCTATCTGAATGCCGCTTCCTCTTGGGCTCAGGCGGCGAACAAAGACAAAACTTTTGAAAATCTCTTCAAAATGATCGAGGCTGGATATACCGATAAACAGTTTGTGGTAGATAACTTCTCAGAATTCAGCCAATATTACGACAGCGAGGAATGGAAGCGATGGGTCAAGATGATGGACGCTAAAATCGCTGCATTTCGTAATTATTCAAAGCTGGCAGATTTTCAGAAGTTGACGAAAGAGCAGATGTATAATGACTTTGATACTCTTGTCAATACGATTGTACGGAACAGCCCGCATTTAATGGTACGCCAAAAGGTCTGTGGCCTTGACTATGAAACGATTTTCAGGGATATGAGAAAGGAAATTGCGGGGTACAGTTCTTCCAAACAATTTGCCTTGCTCATCAAAAGGGCCTTGCTGGTCTGTCAGGATGGGCATACCAGTCTGATTCAATTGAATCCGCTGGAACTTTTGAGCGATGGTCAGACAATGGAAACCTGTGCTGCCATTGCAAAATATGAGCAACTGTTCTATGATAACCATGTATGGAACATCAATTTGCCGAAATTGATTTACGATAAGGGCAACTACTACACGCGGTCGGAATATCCGTATAAGGATGGCACGATTCCACCAAAATCCAAACTGATAGCTGTTCAGGGTCTGTCTCCTACGAACTATCTATCTGCAAATCTGGATAGAAAGGGCTATCTTTCCTGGGACTTTGACCATCGGTGCTTTTATTCTGATTGGTTGCTGCAGAATGATATTGTCAATGATACCACGTTGAGACTCACCTTTCTTGTGAATAAGAAAAGACAAAATTTGGCTGTCGATTTATCCTTTGGTGACAAGCTAAAGCCGGAGATTTTAAGCCTAAAAACAAACCGGGATACAGCAAAAGTGAACAAAGGTGGGTTCGTGACGTATTGGAAGGAGGCGAAGGTTTTTTACATCCGTATTCCTGAAATGATTAACGAGGATGGCTATGCAAAGGAAATAATCAAGCATCATCAGGATGACATCGAGAAAGTAGTCATAGATGTGCGTGGAAATCCTGGAGGTTCAGACAATGTATGGATGAACGTCCTGGCAGCGATATCGAGCGACACAATTCCAATCTGGATGAAAATTGCCTACCCTCGTTCGTTAAAAGGAAAGGATATGACTTTTGTCGCTGCGGAGAATTTTAAGGAGTTGAATTTGGTATACAGGCTAGGGCATTGGACGTTGGATCAAAAAAATGATTCGTCGTTAACTTTCAAAGGGCCTGTTTATGTACTCTATGACGAGTATACCTTTTCCGCTGCCGGGAGTTTGGTCAGTGCCTGCTATTATTCTGATAAATTGATTGCCGTTGGCCATTCGACTGGACGGATCTTAGGATTTGGCAGTGATCCGGTCGAATATAGATTGCCCAACACAAAAATCAGGTATCGGATTGCTCCGGTTTTGGATATCACGAATTGCAACACGTACAAAGACATTTTCCATGATGAACCTGAGCTAAAAGTTCCTTTGAGCTTGGATGATAAACTGTTGCTCAAAACAAATCCATTCACGCCGGAGTTTTTGAAAAACAAGGATCCCTATTTAAAGCTGGTGCTGAACCATAAATTAGGTGCATAATTTATAACTAATCTGGTTGTGTATTGCGATGCCCTATTTGCTTGTGGATCATACGATTATGATAGATAATGTTCCTGTTTTATTCGGATATTCATTAGGTTGATTAGCAATCCGTTGCCTGTTCTCGTATATCTCAAATGAAACTCAAATCTTTTGCTACATAGAATTTCATTTGTGTTACGCCTTTTGGGAATCTGGCTTTGTTGTTATTTATTGCATTTTGAATAAAAGAGTCACATGTTGCTTCATCATAAATTTCTTTATTCACCGCAATAGTTAGAATGTCTAATGTGCCCAAATATAAAATTTCATTAGCATTACAATACGGTGCAACATCTCTAAAATTACTACTGGCAACGATGTCTTTACTATGTTTGGCTACAGCCATACAAGCTCTTTCTCCATCGCCAATCAAATAATTCTTCCTTTTTATAAGTGCAAACTCCTCTTTGATTGCTAAATTCGAGTCGGGGAAAGTCATTAGGTTTATATTTCTGCTTTTGATTAAATTGTCTAAGATTACTTTCCGGAAAGTCTGTTTGGTCGCCTCATTATAAACATAATCGAGAACGACGCATTTATGAGGAAATAGAATAACAGGTAAATCATTCAAACAATGGCTTGTGATGAAATGAGAGATGATGTCACAATCCAACAATATAATTTTTGGTTGGTCACTCATTTCCACTGTCCTTCTCGGAGATTTTGGAAATATTAATACCTAAATCTTCAAGAAGAGACAAATATGAGCTTTCAGACACAATACCTTTTTCCCACGCCTTGTATGCTAAAGTCCCATAATCACCAATAACTATATCCTTGTTACCTTTTTCATACAAATCAGTGTTAAAACCTAATTTCGTCGCATTACTTTTTATATCAACAGAATAACTTTGTTTTAGATTTTCATCGATTAAGTCAATTGCTTGTAGTCGATGCAACAAAGCGGATCTGGAACAAGCATAATAATGTTCTATTGATACAAGAGTTGGGAGTGTAATTTTGTTTTTGTCTTTTTCTTTTTCAGGAATCATTTCCCAAAGCCCCATTCTTGGTAATAGCAAATAACTAGCGAACATGTCTGCATTAAATTCTTCAGGTTTTCCATTTTTGTCGAATTTGCCAGCGCAACTTATTGCAGAGGTGAAGTTTGATTGAAAATATAAGTGATATAGTTCGTGGCAAATTGTAAAATGTTGCTTGCCAATAGAGTGTTCACAGTTGATTAGCATGAATCTTCTGCATTTCCCCTCAAAATCTATCTTAAAAGACATACCGGAAAACCCAGAGCTTAATGGTCTGTAAACAGTGAAGATATTATTCTTTTGTAACAGACTTTTAAGCTTCAGGGGCTCATTGTCGCTCAATGCATTATCAGATCTGAATTTCTGAGCATAGTATTCCAGATTTTGATCACGTTTACTCATGTGAAAGCGCTTCGGACAGATGGAAATAGTTTAAAACAATCTTCTTAAATGCTAAAATGCTTTTCATATCTTCTTCGATAAATTCGTTTGCACGAAAGGCAAAGGCAGATAATAGTTGTTGTTGTTGAGGATTTTCTTGATAAAGTTCATACTCATCAACATTAAAGAGTAACGCGATTTTACTAACAGATTCAGCTGGAATTGATCTAGCATCATTTTCGTATTGATTTACTGCTGATGCTGTAACGCCAAGGTATTTGGCAATTTCGGCCTGCGTATAACCTAAACTCTCACGCATAGCGCGGATATTCTTGGATAGCATAACGATTGGTTTTTAGTTGATTAAGTATTTACAGGCTTTGGTCTAAGGCTGTTGCAAAAATACAATAAATGTTTAAAATACCAAGAAATATAACAAGAATTATCTATTATTGTGCAAAAAGTATGATAATGAAAAAAAGCACCTGCAAACTAAAAGTCTGCAAGTGCTTGTCTTTTTAGGGAGTGGGCCCAACAGGGCTTGAACCTGTGACCCCCTGATTATGAGTCAGGTGCTACTAACCAACTGAGCTATAGGCCCGATTCCGTTGTTGTGGCGGAAATCCGGTGCGAAAATACGGCTTTTTTGCGAGACAGCCAAGAGCTACATCTTAAAAACTTTGTATCTTTGCGATGGTAGGAAAGATTGAATCCAGCTCTTTGGGGATGGAATTTCAGAGAAACCAATCAAAGCTAATTTCGTGTATGGTTCAATTAAAAGGTATCAGGAATATACTATTTGATTTTGGAGGCGTTCTGGTTGATTTGAACCCTCAAGCATGTCTCGATGCCTTTGCTGCACTCGGATTACCTCAGGTGGCTGATTATTTGACGCCTTACGGGCATAAAGGACCGTTCGGCCAGCTGGAGAACGGCGATATTACCATCGGACAATTTCGTGATGAGATCAGGCGATTGTTTCAGGTTTCACTGACTGATGAACAGATTGATGAGGCCTGGGCTGCCTTCTTAGTGCATACCCCTGAATATAAGATGCGGATGGTGCACGAACTCGCCAAAAAATACCGCGTATTTCTGTTAAGCAATACCAATGATATTCACATCCGGAAGTTAAAGGAATTTGACGAACAGGGGTATCCTATCAAGGAATGTTTTGAGAAGCTGTATCTGTCGTATCAAATCGGACTGTCAAAACCTGGCAGCCCCATTTATGAGTATGTGCTGAAAGATGCAGGAATCAAAGCGGAAGAAACCTTGCTGGTGGATGACGGACCTGCCAATTGCCGTGCAGCTGCCGAACTGGGTCTGAAAACTTTTCAACCTGCTCCATTCGAGGATTTTACCAGTGAATTGCTACGGCCTGAAGCGTGTGTGGCGACCATGGGCTTTTTTGACGGAGTGCACAAAGGACATCGTTTTTTGATTGAAGAAACGAAAAAGCTGGCGGCTGAAAAAGGATTACCCTCGTTGGTCATCAGCTTCTGGCCTCATCCGCGGGAGGTGCTGCATTCGGACTTTTACCCCCAGCTGCTTACCGATGAAAAAGAACGG
>JAUZOU010000174.1 GCA_030706285.1 Bacteroidota bacterium | reverse complement strand
TTTTTTGCAAACAGATATGGGCGAAAGAAAGTCATGATGATTATATCCGTTCTTTTTACCATCTCGTCGTTGGGATGTGCTCTGTCACAATCTGTGTTTATGTTGGCGTTTTTCAGATTGATTGCAGGCATCGCTGTCGGAGCAGTTTCAGTGATTGCCCCGATGTATATTTCAGAAATTGCTCCAGCGGAAAAAAGAGGCACGTTAGTTTCTTTCAATCAGTTTGCTATTGTGATAGGCATTTTACTCGCTTATGTTTTTAACTATTTTCTAATAGATTTTGTTGATGGCTGGCGTTACATGTTGGCTATTCCATTTGTATTCAGCATGCTATTTTTTGGTTATTTATCGGTCTCGTTTCCGGAAAGTCCTCGTTGGTTGTTATCCAAAGGGAAAAATGAAGAAGCAATGGCTGTGCTGATTAAAATTGGAGGAACGCACTATGCAAAAGATGAAATGCAATCCATGGAACAATCAATGATCAAGGATACCAGAAAAGAAAAGGCATCCTTTTATGACTTATTTAAAGGAAGAACCGGAAAAGTTGTCTTATTAGGTACACTTCTGGCTGCATTTCAACAAATAACAGGCATCAATGCGGTTGTCAGTTATGCGCCGATCATCTTTGAAAAGACGGGAGTAGGAGGAAATACCGCCTCCATGCAATCCATATTGGTTGGATTGGTGAATTTCCTGGCAACAATAGTGGCGTTATGGTTGGTCGATAAAAAAGGACGAAAAACATTGCTGCTATGGGGTGCTGCCGGAATGACACTCTCTTTGAGTTATCTGACCTATGCATTTACTTTTAACGGGAATAATCTGAGCATTGTGGTTGCTTTATTAGCTTACATTGCTTTTTTTGCAGCCTCGTTTGCTCCTGTCATGTGGGTGGTTACTTCGGAAATATACCCCAACCGGGTGCGTGGAATAGCCCTATCTTTTTCTACCACTATTAGTTGGCTTTGCACGTTTGTGATCGTGCAGTCCTCTCCTTATGTATTAAATCAATTTGGTGGAGCCTTTTTATTCGGATTCTTTGCGGTATTAAGCCTTTTGGCCTTTGTCTTTGTTAAAAAATGGATCCCGGAAACGAAAGGTAAGTCGTTGGAGGAAATTGAAAGAGAGATCATTTAACATCAACCTATTTCTAATGAAAAAACTAATTGTCGGAATTGGAGAAATACTTTGGGATGTATTTCCTGAAGGGAAAGTGCTTGGAGGAGCACCAGCTAATTTCGCCTATCATATAGCTCAATTTGGATATGAAGGCTTCGTCGTGAGCGCTATCGGTAAGGACATCGCTGGTGAGGAAATTCTTCAGAGTTTGGCTAATAGAAAGCTTAACCATCTGATTGAAACTGTCGCCAAGCCTACCGGCTCTGTTTTGATAACCCTTGATCAGGCAGGTGTTCCACAATATAAGATTTGTGAGCAGGTGGCCTGGGATTTTATTCCCTTTACACCTCAGCTGGAAGATATGGCTAAAAATACGATGGCAGTCTGCTTTGGATCTTTAGCGCAAAGGAGTCATCTCTCCCGGGACACCATCAATCGTTTTCTGGATCAGGTGCCAGAAGAGGCTTATAAAATTTTTGACATCAACTTGCGGCAGCATTTTTATTCAAGAGAGCTGATTCATAAGTCGCTGCTTAAATGTAATGTTTTGAAGATTAACGATGAAGAAGCGGCTGTTGTCTCAACGCTGTTCGATTGGAAAAATTTGTCTGAAACGTCTGTGTGCCGGAAATTACTTTCAGAGTTCAATCTTAGAATGGTAATCTTGACAAAAGGGTCTCTTGGAAGCTGCGTCTTTACTCCAACAGAAACCTCTTTTTGCGAAACCCCCAAAGTTACTGTTGCCGATACGGTTGGCGCCGGTGATTCTTTTACTGCCGCCTTCATTGCAGCGTTACTTCATGGACAATCCATACAAAAAGCGCATCAGTTTGCTGTTGATGTTTCAGCTTATGTCTGTACACAAAATGGAGCGATGCCCAAGCTCCCTGATTGTTTTTTAGAGACAGTTGAAAAATAGGGATGCTCCATTTTTGCTCTAAAAATGACTAACTTTGATCTGATTACAATGTTATGATTTGATAATTTATGGGCAGAAGATCCATCATTCATTTTTTCTTTCTAGTTATACTCTTATCGCTGACAGCTTGTACTAAGAATAAGTCAACCTATACCATTGGCATTTCTCAATGCAGCGACGACGACTGGCGTCAGAAAATGAACACCGAGATGCGTCATGAGGCACTTCTTCATCCTGGTTTGAAGCTGGTCATAAAAACGGTGAAAGATGATACCCATCAACAAATCAATGACATAGAGTCATTCATTGACCAGAAGGTTGATTTGCTGATTGTTTCTCCGAACGAAGCGGCTCCAATGACTCCTGTCATTGAAAAAGCCTATCAGAGTGGGATCCCTGTTGTCTTGGTGGACAGAAAAATACTATCCGATCAATATACCGCCTATATAGCTGCCGACAATTATCAGATTGGCAAAGAAGTCGGTCATTATGCTGTGAATCTGTTGAAAGGCAAGGGCAAGGTATTTGAATTTTGTGGTCTGGAAGGATCAACTTCTGCGATTGAAAGGCATCAGGGTTTTAATAGTGTTATCCGACAATATCCCAACATAAAACTGGTCTATCAAGTTGATGCAGCATGGTCTAAAAAAGTGGCTGGAGAAAAAATGAAAGAAGCGCTGGCAATGCATAATCACGTTGACCTGGTTTTTGCCCAAAACGACCGAATGGCGCTTGGCGCTTTTAATGAAGCCCAAAAGAGAGGATCGGATGGCATTTATTTTCTGGGTATAGATGCTTTACCTGGAAAAGACGGAGGCATTGAGCAGGTACTTGACAACAAATTGAAAGCGACATTTATTTATCCGACAGGCGGGGATAAGATTATCCAACTGGTCATCAAAATCCTTGAAGGAAAACCATTCAATAAGAACAACACGCTTTACACGGCTGTTGTTGATCAGACGAATGCAAGGATTTTAAAACTTCAATCGGATGAGATCATTGAACAAGAAAATAAAATAGGCTTTTTGAATGGGCGGGTTGATGCTTTTACGACTCAATATACCTTGCAACGTTATTTGTTGATCAGTGTTTCTGCCATTGTCGTTTTGTTAATCGTCTTATTCTTTTTCCTTTTTCATGCCTATCGTTCCAAGAATCGTCTGAACATTCAGCTGGAGCAAAAGAATGACGCCATTCTGAAGCAAAAGAATATTTTGGAAAAACAGCGGGATCAACTGGTTTTGCTTTCCAAACAATTAGAAGAAGCCACCTATGCCAAGCTGGTCTTTTTTACCAATATTTCCCATGAATTCAAGACCCCTTTGACGTTGATCTCAGGACCTGTCAGTACACTCTTGTCTGATAAACACATGACGCCGGAACAACATCGGTTACTTCATTTGATCCATAAGAATGCAGACATTTTATTGAATCTGTTGAATCAAATTATTGACTTCCGGAAATTTGAAAATGGGAAACTAAAATTAAACCCGGGTAGTCACGATTTGAAACAACAATTACTGGACCTGAATGAGGCTTTTGTTGAAATGAGCCGGCAAAAGCACTTGGCTTTCGATTTTCAGGTACTCTCTTCTGCCGATTTTACGTTTTCTTTTGATGTTGAAAAGATGGAACGTATTTATTATAATTTGTTATCCAATGCTTTTAAATACACACCAGAAAAAGGTCATATTACAGTCTCATTGAATAAAATTGAAAAAGAGATTCAGACGTTTGCCGAGATATCAATTTCCAATTCGGGTGAAGGCCTTTCTCCGGAAGATATTCACCATATTTTTGAACGTTTTTATCAAGTGGATTCCCGTATGGCAGGCTCAGGAATAGGGTTGGCATTGGTAAAAGCATTGGTAGAATTGCACGAAGGAGATATTCAGGTAATCAGTCAAAGTGGCAAAACGACCTTTATTGTTAGAATTCCCTTCAAACAGACACAAATGGAATTGGAGAAAGATTCTGAAAAATGCGAGATGACAACTACTTTGAATGAGGTAGTTGATACTTACCGTGAAACTGTTTTTGAAGCGACGGAAGCTCAGGATCTGCCGACAATTTTGGTTGTGGATGACAATCCGGATATCTGTGTGTATATTAAAACGATCTTGCAAAATCAATATACGGTTTATGAAGCAAAAGACGGTGAGGAAGGACTCCGAAAGGCTATAAAATATGTACCTGACATTATTGTAAGTGATGTAATGATGCCTAAAGTGGATGGTATTGCCTTGTGTCAACGCTTAAAACAAGAGCTTTCAACCAGTCATATTCCAATCATTCTTCTGACCGCCTGTTCTCTTGTTGAACAACGCATTACAGGTTTTGAGAACGGTGCAGATGATTATATTTCCAAGCCGTTCAATGCTACGTTATTGCAGGTCCGAATACGCAAATTGATAGAAAACAGGCAGCAATTGAAAAAAATATTTAGAGAACAATTTTTTTCTGAGGATGACAAAGGCCGTTTGAATGTACAGGATAAAAAAGGTTTTCTCGATAAATTCCGCCAGATCATTGAGAAAGATATCTCCAATTCCGAACTGAGTATGGAGGATTTAGGCAAATCAATAGGCTTGTCACGTGTGCAACTATACCGCAAAATTAAATCCATGACTGATTACTCGCCCAATGAACTGTTGAAGATCATTCGCCTTAAAAAAGCATGTCAGTTATTATCTACGACTGAGAAAACTATTTCTGAAGTGACTTACGATACAGGTTTTACGTCTCCTTCTTATTTTACAAAATGTTTCAGGGAATTTTATAATGAAAGTCCGAGTGATTACCTGAAACGTGTACGAAAATAAAATAGTATCTGTTTTGCATGCATCCGCTAAACCTTGCACATCATATTTCCACTTCGCATATTGCAATATATCAAAGATTTATACGCCTCTTTTTATAGCTTTTACAATCGCACAAAAACAGAGCGCCAGGTTTTAAATCCTTCGGAGTTGATGCAATTGATGTGTATACTTGTTTAACGAGGCGCTAAAAATGCCTGTTTCATCCAATTGGTCAATATGGACGGATCCCGATGCATGAATGATTTGCTGATCCTTGAATACAATCCCAACATGAACAATCCTGCCTTCCGGGTTAGTAAAAAAAGCCAAATCACCAGGCCGTGCCTCTTCCAACCGGGAAACAGGACGTCCTTTCAGCGCTTGATCTTTTGCATCTCTGGGAAGAAAATGGCCGGTCATGGAAAAGACAACCTGAACGAGACCGGAACAATCAATGCCAAATACAGATTTCCCGCCCCATAAATATGGCGCATTCATAAACCGTAACGCCAGGATAGAAGGATTGACTGCCTGAACACGTTTAACCATTTCACCGTTGGCGCCCGGCAGGAGGTTCTCCGACAATGTCCAATGTTCCTGGATGACATCTGTTACGGAACTTTTGTACTGCGTAAAGACCTGCTTTGACGGTAGATAGCCATACAAACGGCTACCGGCAGGAAGTAGTAATTGACCGTGGGCTGAATGGCAATGAGAAACCACAGCAGATGTAACATATGGACGGCTTCTGGATAGTTCCTGCCATAAAGAAGTAGGCAATTCCTGAATCATTTTGGCGGTACACCAGCCTGAATAAGCGTCACTCTGCAGCTGCACCTTAACCCATCCTGGCTGCTCTTCCAAGATATCGACCAACTCTCCGTATAAAATCTGGCTGATCATTTCCGCCCGTTCAGACGGTTCAATCCTTAAAGGGATCAAAGGTAAATTGCAGATGCCGATTTTCATATGATCATATTTATTAGTTACACCAAGGTCAGATGTCACTCGCATGCAGTAATGATCATCTGCTTGGACGCTTTTTCAAACATGTTCGTTTCATACGTATACGTATAATCCATCTAGAATCCTTCATAAAGAACGCACCACCAGGATGAATAGTTCTCCGCTGATTCACCCTCAGAAAAGCTTTTGCAAGGACTCTTTAGTATCCCAGCAATAAACACGTTTCCCATCTGGCGTATAAGTCGGTTCACTTGTATCCATCAGTTTAGCGACCAGATTATCCAGTTCTTCCTGGCCCAACACCTGGTCATAGGGAATGGCTGCTTTGTTGGCCATTTTTAAAGCCAGCCGTTCGGAATGTTCAGAAGGCAGATTGATGCCGGTTTCTGAAACAGCATGTAGGAGATCGAGTACCAAGGACTCAAGTTGCAGTCCTTGCGAATCGACCGGTATGGCTGACACTTCCACAGACTCACCACTCATGTCGAACAAAAAGCCAAGTGCCTGAAGATCATCGGACAGATGTTGCAAATCCATTCGCTGTCTGTCATCCAGGTGTAGCACGGCAGGGAAAAGAAGCGCCTGCGAAGGGGCACGTCTCAGTTTCAGTTGCTTTTTATAACGTTCGAACAAAACACGGACATGGGCTCTATGCTGGTCTATTAATAAAAGAGTCTGATTGTTATGAACGGCCACGTATGATCTGAACAGCTGAAATTTCGGAGCGGCAGGATCCA
>JAUZOU010000173.1 GCA_030706285.1 Bacteroidota bacterium | reverse complement strand
GGCAAAGCCTATGACGGAAATACCGGCCAGGGTAATGCAAACGCCGATGAGCAAAATCAGGCCAGGGCCATGCAGCACATCCTGTTTGTCAAAGAAAATGGCCGGAATAATGGTTCCAAACGCAGAGCAAGTACCCAATGCGATGGACTGTCCCAACGCTACCCCCAGGTAACGCATGGAAAGGCCAAACGTCAAACCGCCGACACCCCATAGTACGCCATAAAACAAGGCTTTCATGGCAGCCGTCGAATCTGTACCAAGTATGCTCCACAAGGATGAGCCTTCAGGTACGGCCAACAAAGCGCCCAGCAACGGAAAAACCAACCAGGCAAAAACGCCTTGAGTCAGCCAGAATGTTTCCCACGACCAGTTTTTCACTTTCTTGATGGGCACATACGAACTGGATTGTCCGAAACTGCCGATGGCAATGATCAGTAAACCGAGAACTGTATTCATCGACGGCAGGATTAACGTTTCGACGTTACGTCAGCTTCATATTGTTCAATGTCAGCGATGAAATCTTCACCGACAGGCACATTATTCTTCAGGCAGAACATATCCCAAACAGCGTTCCAGGGCAATGCTTTGTCTTCTTCCAGCATAGCCAGGCGTTGGAAATACTGACCCTTGGCCTCATAATCACGCAACAGAGACAGCGGCTCTAGTAACGCCTGCAGGAAACATTTCTGAGTGGCACGGCTACCGATTACGTAAGCCCCGATACGGTTGATGGAGGCATCGAAATAATCCAAACCGATGTTCACACGGTCGAGCGCATTGCAACGGACAATTTCCTTAGCCAGATCCAACGTATCGTCGTTCATGATGGTAACGTGGTCGGAGTCCCAGCGAACCGGACGACTCACGTGCAGCATGATTTCAGGCGTAAACAGCAGCAACGACGAAATCTTGTCGGCAATGCTTTCCGTCAGATGGAAGTGACCGGTATCCAGGGTCACGATCTTATTGTTCTTGGCACCATAGGCCAAATAGAAATCATAGGAACCAACCGTATAGCTTTCAGCTCCGATGCCAAACAATTTGGCCTCGATGCAATCTTTCATGTGATCATACTTAATGGCAAAAATCTGATCCAGCGAATCCTTCAACAATTCACGGTATTTCATCCGGTTGACCGTCTGGTCTTTCGAACCGTCATGGATCCAAAGGTTCATCACACAAGGGGAGCCCTGGTATTTACCCATCGCCTCAGCTATGGCACGGCAACGTTTGGTGTGTTCGATCCAGAAATTACGGATGTCAGGATCAGGATTGCCCAACGTCAATTCTCCGGATTTCGGATGAGAAAATGAAGTGGAATTGAAATCCAGTTTGAACCCGTTTTCTTTGGCCCACTTCATCCAACTTTCAAAATGTTTCGGTTCAATCTGATCCCGATCTACAAATTTGCCCCCAAAATCTCCGTAAATGGCATGAAGATTTAACCGATGCTGACCAGGCACCAAGGAGGCGGCCTTGATGATATCAGCACGCAGTTCTTCCATATTGCGGGCTTTACCCGGATAATTACCTGTAGCCTGAATACCTCCGCTCAACGTAGCATTCGGATTTTCAAAGCCAGTCACGTCATCTGCCTGCCAGCAATGCAACGACAGGGAAATCTTTTGTAATTGGTCCAACACTGTGTCGGTGTTCACACCGATGGCTGCATAACGTTCTTTGGCCAATTCATAGGCACTCTGCACTGTTAATTTTTTTACCATGATAATTTAACGATTAAAGTTGTTGATCTATGCAAACCCCCAAGCCAGCCACTCACACAGACAAAGAGGTTTTACGTATTATTGTTTTACAATGGTCAGATATTTTTTAAAGGCCTCGTTCCAGGCTTCTGTCTCTTTTGGGGCAAAAACAGCTGGCGTCACAGAATGACTGATGACATTGCGCATAGCTGCAAGGTCAGCTACAGCTCCAAGCGCCTTGGCCTGCATCATGATATTACCGATAGCTGTAGCCTCTGAAGGGCCCGCCACAACAGGCATACCAATAGCATTGGCCGTAAACTGATTGAGCAGGTTGTTCTGCGAACCACCTCCGATAATGTGCAGCTTTTCAATCTTGAAAGGAGCCACTTGCTGCAGTTTGTCCAAAACAAACCGGTATTTCAAGGCCAGACTGTCAAAGATACACCGGATGACTTCAGCATGGTTGACAGGCACATGCTGACCGGTTGCCGAACAATAGTCCTTAATCGCATTGGTCATACTGTGAGGATTGGCAAACGAAGCATCGTCCGGATCAACCAGACACTTGAACCCTTCAGCGGCAGAGGCCATTTCCACAATGATCGGATAAGAATAGGTCGTTCCTTCTTTTTCCCATTCCTTGCGGCATTGTTCAAGCAGCCACATCCCGGTGATATTTTTCAGGAAACGGGTTGTACCGTCCACTCCACCCTCATTGGTGAAATTCATGTCAAACGAAGCGTCGCTGATAATCGGATCTTTCACTTCGATGCCCATCAGTGACCAGGTACCAGAACTCAGGTAGGCAAACCGTTCATTCTCAGCCGGAATAGCCGCAATGGCCGATCCGGTATCATGTCCGGCAACAGCGACAACAGAGACTTTACCCAGCCCGGACTCTTCCGCCAGATCATCTGTCAGTGAACCGATAACGATACCCGGGTTGATAATGTCTGGCATGATGGCAGGATCGACTCCGGCTGTGCGAAGTAATTGCTCATCAAATTACTTGGTCCGCGGGTTCAGGAGCTGAGACGTCGAAGCAATAGTGTATTCGCAAACCATTTTCCCAGTCAGCATATAAGAAAGTGCATCAGGCATGAACAAGATCTTATCGGCAGCCTCAACGGCCGAACCACCTTCTTGCCTGGCAGCAAACAATTGATACAAACTGTTGAAGTTCATGATCTGGATACCGGTAATATCGTAAACCTCCTTACGAGGCATTAACTTGAAAAAAGCCTCAGGCATACCCTCTGTGTAAGGATCGCGATAAGCACGCGGACAACCCAGAAAACTTCCGTCTTTTCCCACATAAACAAAATCGACGCCCCAGGTATCGATACCGATGGCATCCACCTTTACTTTTTCAGCGGCAGCGGCTTTCAAACCAGCTTTCAGCGATTCATACAGACCGAAAATATTCCAGTAAAATTTTCCGTTAACCGGCAAAATAGCGTTGGGAAAACGCGTCAGTTCTTTACTTTCAAGCTTGCCGTCCTTGAGTGTGGCTAAAATAGAACGTCCGCTGGTAGCCCCCAAATCGAACGCCAAAAAGGTGTATGTTTGCATGGTAAAAAAATTGAATCGCTACAAAATTAGGTTTCTTTTCTGAATCAACAAGATAAAGGAATGGCAAAAAGACTTAAAAAAACGACAAAAATTGTCTAATATCTGACACTCAACGATATTTATTTCGTTTAAAATGCGGAATTGTAACCACAGAAAAAAGCCCGGCAGACACGAACACCATCACCGCTCCGATCAGAAAAGCCATCGCGTAGCTACTTATTTCGCCCAGATAACCGCCTAAAAACAAACCGAGACCGATACCCAGATCCCAACTGGTCAGATAGGTAGAACTAGCCGTAGCCCGGCGATTGTGTGGCGCCAGATCGACAAACAGCGTATTATAGGCTGGAAACATCATTCCATACCCCACTCCGATCATCAAAGCCACGACGAAAAAGCCCAGCCGTTCCAATTCGTTATTCAATGACAGATGGAAAAAGCCCAGCATGGCAAATGCGCAAAACGCCGCCAACCCAATGATACCGCCAATTTGTATGATTTGAGTGATCTTTCCCTGATCGACCGATTTTCCTGCCACTGTCCGTGAAATCATCATACCCAGTGCCATCATCGAAAAGAAAAGTCCCATATTGCCTACGATACCAGCTTCTTTGGCATACAACGGCATATACGATGTTGTTATGCCATATGGGATAGCCAGCAACAACAGACATAGTCCGGCCCTGGTCCCTTTCATTAAAAAAAAACGGTCCAAAGACAACGGTTCCCGCACGCAGGCCGGCCTAAAGTTGGTTTTGATGCGCGAAGCAAAAAAAAGCCCCAGTACCCCGCTGCCCACTGCGCTGTAAAAAATCAGATTCCATGAATGTGTCTGTTCATGCAGCATCAAACCAATCATAGGGCCAACAGCCATCGCCAGATTATTGGCAATACCAAAATAGCCGAGCCCTTCACCTCGCCTGGAAGAAGGCATGATATCGATAATCACCGTATTGCCCGCGGTGGACACCACTCCGAACGCCAGCCCGTGCAAGACTCTCAGCAAGGCAAACAACATCACACATTGTACTAGCGGATACCCGACAAAAAAGAGCACCGTCACGGCATACGCCAATAAATAAATGGGTTTACGTTGGAACATATCCAGCAAAAAGCCCGAAAAAGGTCGTGCCGCCAGCGCCGCAATCGTATAACTGGCCAAAATCAGGCCGATGGCTGTTTCCGATGATCCGAACGTATCCAGCATGTACATCGGCAACACCGGCAGCAACAGGTAAACTCCCATAAAAAGCAGGAAATTACCGATGCAGGCTGAAATAAAACTGGAAGTAAAAAGCTTGTCTGTGTGTTGTGTCATATAAATCCGTTCGAAGTGCGGTATCAAAAAAGGCCCCGTTTTACCAGTAGAGATCAGATTCAACAATAAGGGGCTCCATTTTAGATACCGGAAATGTTGGTACAAAGATACAAAATGTCCTCAGAATGGAGCTTAAGAAGAAAGTAAACGATCAGTCAAACCTATGTGAATAATTATTGATTTCTTTATTATATTTGAATCGTTTTTTTTATTTTTATATCGGCAAATAGCCTGTACTTCTATCAACGAAAACACAGAAAACATGAAAAAGACTTGGTCCTTGATGTTTTTCTTTACACTGGTTTGTCTGGTACAAGTACCAACAGTTGAAGCCGGAGCGTTCGGGCATTCCATCAACCATTCACCTGAAGCCAATCTGGAAAGTGACTACCCGACCGACACACTTTACGCCACCAGGACGACCAATTTGCCGGACCTGATGCCCACCTCCAATCTGGATCTGACTTGGGACGGGAACTATTTCTGGCTGATCGAATCGCTCAGTGGCATGGTGTTCAAGATGAATGCCGGAGGCGCCTGTGTGGATTCTTTCACTACCATCAAATCCAGTAGTATCGAATATGCAGACAGCCACCTCTGGGTTAGTGCCACCGACTATTTACTAAAGCTGGATACCATCACCCACCTTCCTGTCGATACTTTCCGGATTGAGATACCTTCGGTTTTCAAAAGCGGGTATAGTTGCAAGGACATTTGCTACCTGGATTCAGCCCTCTTCACCAGTTGGGGCTATTGCTGGTGCGGGCATTACCGTTTGCTAAAACTTGACCTCAAGACTTGTGCCACCGTTGATTTGGGAGATATACCTTTATACGACAATATCCTGTCCATGAACGATACCATTTGGGGGGCCACCAAGGAACTGGCTCCCACTTACAAGGAACCGTCCTTCCTGACCGGCGGAAGGAAGCAGTATATCGGACCATTTGAAGTCAGTGGTATCCTGTATGATGGGCATCAGCTGGTTGTCGTCGATAAAACGCATCAGCAACTGAAGTTCATGGCCGTCAAATTGCCGACTGACCTTCAACCGCTCAGCGCTATAGCAGAAACGCCCATCCTGTTGAGTCTGAATGAGGCCGGTGACGCCCTGTCCCTCTACCAGTCCGTCACAGACGGGCCTTACACGGCCACCATCTTCAGCCTCGACGGCAAACGTTGTCTTTCTCAGACATTGTACCAGCCAAGTGCCACGTTCGATGTCCGTTCACTACCCAAAGGGCAGTACCTGCTTGCCATTACATACGGCAAAAACATTCTTAAGGCAACATTCATTAAATAATGATTGGATGGCATCAATCCGGATAAACAAGTAGCTGTCATTACATTTTTTGGACATTCAATCGCCCCCGTTCAGGCAATCAAACGTTGTGCTGCTATGATTGGTTTGTCGTGTCAATCAATTGCCGGATCGACGGAACAAGTTTAGCTTCATCGAGCACTGGCAAAGCCCGAAACTTTGACTATTTTTGCCTCCAACTTTTAACCACCTGAAAGATGAAACGACAAACCATCCTGACATACCTGTTCGCCAGCCTGTTCATGATAACCGGCACTTTAAACCAAACCTTTGCTAAAAACGACAAAAGCAGCTCCATTAAATCCGGTACCGAATGGCTCGACACCAACGGTCACCGCATTAACGCCCACGGCGGTGGCATGCTTTATCACAAAGGCACCTACTATTGGTACGGCGAATACAAAGGCGACTCAACCTACTGGAATCCCAAAGTCCCCAGCTGGGAATGTTACCGGACCGAAGCCGGCGGAGTATCTTGCTATTCCTCGAAAGACCTGGTCAACTGGACATTCAGAGGTGTCGTACTGACACCCGACCTGGCCGATCAGCGTTCCGACCTGCACCCTTCCAACGTCATCGAACGGCCGAAGTTCATCTACAACGACCGGACCCATCAATTTGTCATGTGGAT
>JAUZOU010000172.1 GCA_030706285.1 Bacteroidota bacterium | reverse complement strand
ACACCTTTCCCCTAGTTGATAGTGGAAATTTTTAAACTTTCTATTTATCAGGATGGACGCTTAGTCCACAAGTTTTCAACTTGATCCTAACCCTTCTGGCGTTTTTTCCGGAAAAGGATCGACAGATTAGCCGGCTGACGGATAGTTGCCGGTTGTGAAGTGTCTCCGGGTGATTCTTTTCCGGTAAGACGTTAACTATTGGGATAATGAACCGGATGACTATTTCAAGATATCTTCTGAATTGAAATAGTGATCGAGCAACGAATGGGCAGCAGTGAACGGGCTGATTTCTTCGTCGAGCACCTGCGCTTCTTTTGTCCGGATGAGCGTCTCTATTTCTTTATTCTGGTAGAATCGGTTTCTGAGCTGTTCGTTGATGGTTTCGTACATCCAGTATTTGGCCTGGATGTTCCGTTTGTGCCTGAAATAGTTGTTGGCTTTGGTTTCGGAAATGTATTTGTAGATCATTTCTAGTACCTCGTTCACACCGAAACCGGTTTTGCCTGAATAGGTAAGCACCTGGGGGCTCCAGCCTGACTCATGAGCCGGAAACAAACGAAGCGCGTTTCTGTACTGAGTCTGGGTGACTTTTGCCTTTTCCACGTTGTCTCCGTCGGCTTTGTTAATCACAATACCATCAGCCATTTCCATAATACCTCGTTTGATGCCTTGCAGTTCGTCACCGCCACCGGTAATCTGGATGAGCAGGAAGAAATCGACCATCGAATGGACGGCTGTTTCCGATTGTCCGACACCGACCGTCTCGACAAAAATGGTATCGAAACCAGCCGCTTCACAAAGGACAATCGTTTCGCGTGTTTTTCTGGCGACGCCACCCAGCGATCCGGCAGACGGGGAAGGCCGGATAAACGCGTTATCCTGAACGGACAGCTCTTCCATACGGGTTTTGTCACCCAGGATGCTGCCCTTCGAACGTTCGCTGCTCGGATCGATGGCCAGCACAGCAAGTTTTTTTCCACTGCGGATCCATTGCATGCCGAAAGCCTCGATGGAGGTGCTTTTTCCGGCACCAGGGACACCCGTGATTCCCACCCGGATCGATTTTCCGGCATAGGGCAGGCATTTCTCGATGATTTGCTGCGCTTTTTGCTGATGGTCCGGCCGGGCACTATCAACCAGCGTCACAGCCTGGCTCAGCATAACCCTGTTCCCATTCAGGATGCCCTCCACATATTCGGAGACCGAATAGTCTTTTTTGATGACGTTGGCTTTCCGGTATGGATTGACAATCGGGGGCTGGTCAATACCTTTGGTGACGGACAGTCCTTTGTATTTTTGATTATTTTCAGGGTGTGTCATACGGAGAATAATTGCCGTACCGGCTGTTTGTCTATGGTTGCGCAAAAACCGTTCGAAACGTTAATCGACCTGAGCTGTCGCAAATAGTCGTGAAATGCTGTTTTTAGGATCGTTGGTAAAGATGGTGACCCGTTGAACAATGTTTCCACTGAAATTTCCGATATTGAAATCCAGTTTGATCCGCATCGTTTTTCCGGCCTGGAGGACATTCCGATCTGGCGTGACCTTCAGACCCTGGTATTCCGGAACGATTTTACGGATAAACAGCGGACTTTTGCCCGTGTTGGTCAATGTGATGTACTGAACTTTGCGTCCTTTTTTGGCCATTTTGCCGAAGTTGATGCGGTTTTCAGAATAGATGCCGGCTGGCGCATTTTGCAATTGTTCGGGGCTAAGCTTTGAAAAATCTTCTGTGATGTAGGCGCTCACATTGATTTTGTTGTTCGTACAATTCTTAATGTTATTGTTGAGTACAATATAGAAGGAATCTTCCTTCCTGCCATAATCTTTGGCCTGGGATGCCAGGTAGGATACGGTGATCGTTGCCGTTCCTTTTGGCCTCAATATGGCGTCAGAGGTGACGATGCGGAGGTAGGAAGGTACTTTTCTGAATGAAATTCTGACAGGCTTGCTGTTGGTGTTGATGACGTTGATGGTTTCGGTTCGAATGCTGCCGATTTTGGCGTCTAATATTGACAACTGGGTTTTGTTTAGCCTGAGCCCTTCCATGTTTTTTGGGTAGGATTGTTCCGGGTTCTCCGCACTTGGAATGACGGAACCTTTGATGGTTAGAAGGACAGTCGGGGTTTGCGGATCGTTGCAATAAACAGTGATCGTTTTGTTGAAGGCATAAGGACGCCCAACGGTATTGTACGTCACCTGGATATTGCCGGAAGCGCCTGGAACGATTGGCTCCGGGGTGAATTTCGGTGTTGTACAGCCGCAGGATGCGATAGCCCTGTGAATGATTAACGGCTGGTTCCCGACGTTGGTAAAGGTGAACACACAGGTGGCCGTTTTGTCATCTTCATTAATCTCACCAAAATCATGGACTCTGGTCTTGAATTGGATATTTGCGCCGTTCTCTGCCAGGCAGGAAAGGCTGATCACCAATGAAACCAGAAAGAATGCAATTCGTTTCATAGTTCTATTTTTTTCTGGTATAGTTTTCGTAAGTAAAACTGAAGGGCGTATTTTCAGTTGCTTCATGCGTTTCAGACCACGTCTTTTCCCATTCGTTGAAATTAATTTCCGGGAAGAAGGTATCCGCTTCGAAATCATGATGGACAAAGGTCAGGTACAGTTTGTCGACAATCGGATAGGTCTGATGGTAGATGGAAGCTCCTCCTATGAAAAAAACCTTGTCGTCATTTTGACAGAGTTGCAGGGCTTCATCGACTGAACGGGCCGTTTCACATCCTTCAAACGTTTCATCATCAAATGAAAGGACAATGTTCCGCCGGTGGGGCAGGGCCCCTTTTGGCAGGGAAAGGAACGTATTTCTGCCCATGATGACCGTGTGTCCGGTCGTAATGTCTTTAAAATGTTTCAGGTCACCAGGAAGATGACAGAGCAGTTTGTTGTCTTTTCCGATGGCGTTATGATTGGCAATCGCTACGATGATTCCTGTTTCCATAGACTGGTTTAAATGGATACGGCTCCCTTGATGTGGGGATGCGGGTTATAATTTTCGAGCGTGAAGTCTTCGAACTTGAAATCAAAGATATCCTTGACCTCCGGATTGATGTGCATCGTCGGGAGTGGTCTCGGATCACGGCTCAGCTGTTCTCTCACCTGATCCAGATGATTCAGGTAAATGTGGGCATCGCCCAGCGTATGGACAAAATCGCCGGCTTTCAGGCCGGTAACCTGCGCCATCATCTGTAGCAACAGGGCATAGGAGGCTATGTTGAACGGTACCCCCAAGAAGATATCGGCACTTCGCTGATAAAGTTGAAGACTCAGTTTTCCGTTGGCTACGTAAAATTGAAAAAAGGCATGGCAGGGAGGAAGGTTCATGTTGGGCAGATCGGCCACGTTCCAGGCACTCACGATGATCCGGCGGGAATCCGGATTGTGTTTGATGGTCTCGACAGCCTCAGTGATCTGGTCGATAAAACCTCCGTTGTAATCTGGCCATGAACGCCATTGATACCCATAGATATGGCCAAGGTTCCCATCGGCGTCAGCCCATTCATTCCAGATGCGGACACCGTTTTCCTGCAGGTAGGCCACGTTGGTGTCACCCTTCAGGAACCAAAGCAGTTCGTAGATAATGGATTTCAGGTGCAGCTTTTTTGTGGTCAGGCAGGGAAACCCGTCTTCCATCCGGAAACGCATCTGATGTCCGAAAACGCTGATGGTGCCTGTCCCTGTACGGTCTTCTTTATGAACGCCCTCGTCGAGGACACGTTGCAGAAGGTCCAGATATTGTTTCATCTGTAGTGAGTTTCAGTCTTAGGTAGGCGGTCATCGACTTTTGAGGGAAGCCGGATTTTCCGCTCATTTGATTGTTTTTTTGAACAACAAACCTACGCAAAAAAAATGAGTATTAAAATAATTTGTACGTCGTTTTAAGAACTTTAAACTCACTTCTGCGGTTTATCTGATCGGCGATTCCCTGTTGTTGTGGTGCCAGTGTACTGATGTAGTTTTCATCCAGATACATGTCTTCTCTGAGGAACGGATATTGTTGCTCAAGGCGGTTGTCGACCTTGACCGGTTGGCTTTTACCGTATCCCTTGGCAACCATTCGCTCTTTATCGATGCCTTGTTGTTCGAGGTAGTCCACGACAGCTTTGGCCCGCCGTTGGGACAGGTCGTTGTTGTATTCGACGGTTCCGATTCGATCGGTATGGGCACTGATTTCGACGACGATGTGCGGGTTGTCAAGCAGGAGTTTCTGAAGCTCGTTCAAGGCCGGTTGTGATTCGGGCATCAAGGTGGCTTTATCGAACTCAAAGAAAATATTGTCGATGCGAACAGGCCGGTAAAGTGGGGTCAGAATGAAATCGGCGGCGTAGGTGGTGTCTCTGTCATTATCTGCCGTAGAAAACCGGTTGGAATAATTCAGGTAGGCACGGGCCGAGCCAAGCATCACATAGTCGGCTCCTTTTTCAATGAGATAGTGATAGGTCCCGTCTTTGTCCGAACGAATTTTGGTGTTCAGCCCTTTATCGTTGACAATACGGATGGAAGCATCCGGAATGACATCGCCGTACCGGTCGCGTACAGTCCCTTGTATGATGATTTGCGGTTTGGCAACTTCAAAGCTCCAGATTTGATCCCAGCCTCTTGGATCTTTCCGGTTGGACGAAAAATAACCCCGGTCTTCTTTTCCGTCAAACGTTATGCCAAAGTCATCAGCGCTGGAATTGATGGGGGGCATCATGTTTTCGACCGTGTAGGTGGAATCGGCATTTTTAGTGGCCTTGAAGATGTCCAGCCCACCAAATCCCGGATGCCCGTCAGAGGAGAAATACAGGTCACCGTTTTCTCTGAAACTTGGAAATAGTTCATCGCCAGCGGTATTGATGGATGGCCCCAGATTTTCAGGCGGGCCGAATTTGTTCTGGCTCATCTCACAACGCCAGATGTCTTTGCCACCGTAACCGCCTTTCAGGTCGGATACGAAGTACAGGTATAATCCATCCGGTGAAACGGCTGGATGAGCGAACAAAACAGTCGAATCCCGGTAGACCGTCAACTTTTCCGGTGCACTCCATTCAGAACCGGACCGGACCGACTTAAAGATTTCCACTCTGGAGGAAGTTTCGATGGAGTCTGATTTAGTGATACAGCGGGTGAAATACATTGTTCTGCCGTCGCTGGAAACGGTTGCGGCTCCTTCGTCAAATTCGGAATTGATTTCGGCATCGATGTAAGCCGGTTTCCCCCATTTCCCGTTCACGTCTTTTTGGGCCATCCAGAAATCATCATCGGGTTGACCGGTTATTTTACTTGGCTTTTGGTCTTTCTTTACTTTAGCCGAGGAAGTAAATATCAGTGTATTGTATTCTGTTGGAATCAGTACCGGAGAAAAGTTCCCTTTGCGCAGATTTAGCTCCGTTGCTTTTTTAACTTGATAATGAACCGGCGTTTTGAACCATTGTTCGATGCGGTGGCAGGCATACAATCCGTTCAATGCCAGAGAGTCGTCCGGATGATTTTTCAGGAACGTTTCGTATTGAGTTGCCGCTTCGGTGTATTTGCCGTTTTTATGCAGTGTCTGTGCCAATCTCAGGAAAACGGTATCATTGGGATAGATGTACCGGATGCTTTTACGGTATTCGTTTTCGGCTTTCAGCGGCTGATTGATGCGACGGTAGCATTCGCCTCTGTAAAAGGAAACATGAGCCCTCGGCGCTTTTTCGCTGCTGCTGAGCATGCGGTACGATTTGCCGTATTGGAGGGCGGCGGCATAATATTCCCCGTATCCGTAAAGTTTGTCAGCTTTACGGATCACCATCTCTGATTTGCAGGCATAGAGCAGGCAACAGGTTGGAATCAGGGCTAGCAGATACATTCGCAGGCGCATGACCAAATAACGGAAAAACGCACGGCTTATTGTTTCAGGGAATCAAAAGCGAGCTGTCGCCGTAACTCAAAAACCGGAAATCATTCGATCGTGCGTACTGGTAAATGTCTTTCCAGGTATCGCCCCCGATGAAGGCCGAAACGAGTAGCAGCAGGGTGCTTTTAGGCTGGTGAAAATTGGTCAGCATGGCATTGACCACCCGGTAGGTATAGCCTGGTGCAATCAGCAATTGGGTCGACGCCGTAAAATGAGAGCCGTTGCGAGCGTCCAGCCAGGTAATGATGGCTTGCAGTGCGTCTTTGGCATCAGGCTGTTCGCTGGTTGATGTGCGGTAGGCATACCATTGGTCGAGTGTCCATTCATCCGGATGCATGGCCGGATCGTTGAGCAACATCGTTCCAAACCAGTATAAGCTTTCCAGGGTGCGCACGGACGTGGTGCCTACGGCAACGATATGGCCTTGGTTGGCAATCAGGTCGCTGAGCAGGCCTTTGTCGACAGAAATGAATTCGGCATGCATGCTGTGCTGCATGAGGTGCTGTGACTTGACCGGGCGGAAAGTACCGGCTCCAACATGAAGGGTGACCTCGCGCCGGAGAATGTGTTTCTTGTCAATGTCTTCCAAAACCTCCGGCGTGAAATGCAGACCGGCTGTCGGAGCGGCCACTGAACCGTCAATTCTGGAATAAACGGTTT
>JAUZOU010000171.1 GCA_030706285.1 Bacteroidota bacterium | reverse complement strand
CCGATGTGGCTGGCCAAGTTTCGACGGTGAAATACCCGGAGCGGTCAACCGCTTTCCGGATGCTGACGGTAAAAGGACTGAAATAGTGTGTGCCAGATGTGGTGCCCATCTTGGTCATGTGTTTATCGGAGAACACCTGACAGACAAGAACGTCCGTCACTGTGTCAATTCCATTTCACTTGAATTTACCAAAGAGTCACCGGAACAAGTACGACAGGCTGAAACAGCCATCTTTGCTGGCGGCTGTTTCTGGGGCGTGGAACATCTGATGAAAAAAGCGCCGGGGGTACTTTCTGTTACCTGTGGTTATATCGGGGGGACCAAGGATCATCCGACCTATCAAGACGTGTGCAGCCATAAGACAGGACATGCCGAAGCTGTTGAAATCAGGTTTGATCCTGGCAAAACCACCTTTGAAGCATTGGCTAAGCTTTTTTTTGAAATTCACGATCCTGAACAGCAGGACGGCCAAGGTCCCGACATTGGTCCGCAATACCGTTCGGAAATTTTTTATACAACCCCTGATCAAAAGCAGATTGCCGAACGGCTGATCGATGAGTTAAAGACAAAAGGTTACCGGGTTGTTACGCATGTCACACCTGCCACGACCTTTTGGGAAGCTGAATCCTATCATCAGGATTATTATGAGCAAAAAGGCACCGAACCCTATTGTCATGTTTATACCAAACGGTTTTAACAGGAACAGGTGCGGAAATCTAAACGTTTTTTTGGTAGAAACGTCCTAACAAACACTGGTTGGTAATGGAACGCCTGTGAACAATTAATTGATCCGATCAAATTGGAGTAGAACGATTTAACAGTTATTAACTCGCCCGCTGTAGAAAATTTTCCATAATTTGCCGAACGAAAAATTTACCGAAAAGACGGCTTTCAGATGCTTCTGACCAGTATCCTGGTATGACCGGTCATCGTCGGGCTTGATTTATTTCACTAATTGATGTTTTCATGATACTATTGACCGTTTTTAGCTCCATCATAGATTGGTACCTCTCGAACATGAATTACTTCACCATCTATATTCTGATGGCTGTCGAAAGTACCTTCGTACCTCTTCCGAGTGAGCTGGTGTTGCCTCCGGCGGCCTGGCTGGCTTCTCAGGGTGACTTGAACCTGTTCCTGATCATCCTGTTCTCCGTGTTGGGCTGTGTTACCGGAGCGTTGATCAACTATGCCTTGTCCTACTACCTGGGACGGGCCATTATTTACGGACTGGCTGACAGTAAGTTTGCCCGCTTGTTTTTTATCAACCGCCAGAAGCTGGAGAAGGCAGAACGTTATTTTATTAAAAACGGGAATACCTCTACGTTTGTCGGCCGGTTGGTTCCTGGTATCCGTCATCTGATTTCAATTCCCGCCGGGCTGTCAAAAATGAATTTGAAGAAATTTATCCTTTACACAGTTGCCGGTTCTGCTCTCTGGAATACCATTCTTTCCTTGCTGGGCTATTTCTTTGGGAAGAACCAGGATGTGCTGATGCGACACTTCAACGAACTTAAATATGTCGGGTATGGGTTGGGGGTCATCTTCATTTTATACCTGATTTTTATCGCCCGGAAAAAAGAAAAAAATCCTTCCTGAAAAGTTCGTTTTTGCCGGCTATTTAGTTGGTCAATTAAAGAAAAATTTCTGTATTTTTGTTGAATAAAGTTTCACTGGGTGGTCCGGCCGGACAAATGGAAGGTTGTACCATTCTTAAAAAATGTTGTTTGTTTTATATAGATCGAATTGTAAGCATCTTCAACCTTTATCCGTGGCAGGTAAAGACAAAAGCAGTTTAACCTGAACTATTCTTCTCGTTGATTTTCTTTCGGATACTTGCCATGAATCAGATACGAAAATGAAAAACGTATGAGTAGAGAAATTAAGTTTAGTCTGGTTTACCGGGATATGTGGCAATCTTCCGGTAAATATGTTCCGAGAGTGGATCAACTGAAACAGATTGCACCTGTCATTATTGACATGGGGTGTTTTGCCAGAGTAGAAACAAACGGTGGCGCCTTTGAACAGGTGAACCTGCTGTTTGGGGAAAATCCGAACAAAGCTGTGCGCGAATGGACGGCACCGTTCAATAAGGTCGGCATTCAGACACATATGCTGGAAAGAGCCTTGAATGGCCTTCGCATGAATCCTGTTCCTGCTGACGTGCGCCAGCTAATGTTTAAAGTAAAGAAAGCTCAGGGTACCAATATATCCAGGTCTTTCTGCGGATTAAACGATCCCAGGAATCTGGAGCTTTCCGTCAAATATGCCAAAGAGGCCGGCATGATTTCGCAGGCGGTCATGTGCATCACCTATTCACCGATTCATACGGTGGAATATTATTTAAGCCTGGCTGATAAGTTGGTTGAATTCGGTGCCGATGAAATCTGTCTGAAAGATATGGCCGGTATCGGACGTCCTGCTTTTCTGGGCCGTTTGACGAAAGCCATCAAGGATAGGCATCCTCAGATCAAGATTGAATATCATGGCCATTGCGGTCCCGGTTTCTCGCCGGCTTCCATGCTGGAAGTGGCCCGCGCCGGAGCCGATTATCTGGACGTGGCTATGGAACCTCTTTCCTGGGGTATGGTTCATCCGGATGTCATCACGATTCAGGCCATGCTTAAGGATGCCGGTTTCCTTGTCCCTGAGATTAATATGAACGCCTACATGGAAGCGCGTGAACTGACACAAAGCTTTATCGACGATTTCCTGGGCTATTTTATCAATCCGTCCAACAAGCAGATGAACTCGCTACTCGTTGGTTGCGGTTTGCCAGGCGGTATGATGGGATCCATGATGGCGGACCTGAAGGGTATGCACAATGCCATCAATATGGCCCTCAGACAAAACCACAAAGAAGAAGTGACGTTCAACCAGTTGGTTGTCCAGTTGTTCGACGAAGTGGCTTATGCATGGCCTAAACTGGGGTATCCTCCCTTGGTTACCCCATTCAGTCAATATGTTAAGAACATTGCTTTGATGAATATTTTCTGCCTGGCCAAGGGCGAACCTCGCTTCTCCAACATTGACAAGGACAGCTGGAACATGATACTCGGTAAGATGGGTAAACTACCGGGTGAACTGGCTCCGGAAATTGTCCAGGCCGTGAAAGACAAAAATCTTGAATTCTACACCGGCAATCCTCAGGATGCTTATCCGGATGCCTTGCCTGAATACCGCGCCGAAATGCAGGCAAACGGTTGGGAACTTGGACAGGATGAAGAGGAATTGTTCGAACTGGCCATGCATGACCGTCAGTACCGGGATTATAAATCGGGCATTGCCAAGGAACGTTTCAAAGCTGAACTTGAACAGGCCAAAGAAAAAGCCGGTGCGCCTAAATTTATCACGCGTCCTGTGATTGAAGTGCCGAGTTTCGATGTAGAGAGCGTTCAAAAGAACCATCCGGCTGCTTTACCGGTTCAGGCTCCTTGCAGCGGCCAGATTGTCTGGCAGATTGATGTGGTTGACGCTTCTTTGCCTCCTGTAGTAGGAACGGCTGTCAAAGCCACGGATCCTGTTTGCTGGGTTCAGACGTATTACGGATTTGAACCGGTCTTTTCCGGCATCGATGGCAAGCTCATTCAGCTGGAAGTGCCACAAGGCAACAAGGTTCAGAAAAATCAGGTACTGGCATTTGTCGAACCTTGATGGTGTGACTTTCGTCTTTCAACATCGATCCGGTTTTGAAGGATGATCCATTGTCTTACGGAGTTTGCGTAACGTTTCTGGACGATACGAAACGATAAAAAGGGAGCTGTCTTAAAGGGCAGCTCTTTTTTATCGTAAAATTGAGTTTCAATCAGAGAAACGAAACTTAGACGACTGCTTCCGTAGTCGCCGCAGCTAGTCAGTGCCCGCTGCACTAACCGTTCCATCAGCAGACGCTAAAAAATTGACTGTCCATCAGACTTTAACAATTGATGTTGTCTGACGGACAGTTTAAAACCGAGTACAGTCTAAACCGGGTACACCGTCAATTGAGCTTGTTTGTTGAGTTGTTCAGTATCTGTAGATGGTAATAGTGGTGGATGGAGCATCATTGGCCTCTTTTAATACACAGATTTCTTTCGTGACACGCCCTTGCTTATCAAACTCGTAGGTGTAGTCATATCGACTGGTATCTTCAATTTCTGTTTTGGCAAGATTTTTTGAGACTCTTCCTAAATAGCTCTGACCGAAATAAGCATGATCGAGTGTGTTCAGTTTGTCGGGATAATACTCAAATATCGTCGTGAATAATCTGTCTTTCACTTTCACCCTGTTGCCATCTTCGATGGTATAGGTAATGCTATCTTTTGATGCATAATTGTCCGATTCGTCCGAAAGGAACATCTTTTCCCGGATCATTTGTTTATTGTACTGAAACTCGTGTACAAAGTTCATCATTTGATTGTTCACCGTCGATTCGCTATAGGCCAGTCCGTTTCTTGTATCAATATTCACGCGAAAGGTATCACCCTTTTCGAGATAAGTCATAGCCGTCGGAGTTTCTGCGTTTGGAAAATAGTAAAATGTCTGGTTGTATTTTTTATTATTACTGGTAATGCGTTTAAGCAGCCCTGACGGATAATACTCATAGGCTTGACGGAGCGTATCCTTACTGCCTTTTGTTACTGTTAATTCTAATTTTACAAGATTTTCATAAGGAATTTCTTCGAGCCCTTCGGCGTTATATTTTTTAAGCAGGGCCAGTTTATTTTCACCGTTTATTTTTGTCCAGTCTCTATTGAAGAAGGAATACCTGCCATTCTTGCTTTGGCAAACGAAGACATCTCCGTCATACTTTCCAGACATAAAATTGGGGCAAAGAAGTTTTCCGTCGTTAGTATAAAGCTCTTTGTCGTCACCGGAATAATCTTTTATCCCTAAAAAATAGTTTATCCGGTTTATTCGATCATGATCCCACAGGAAAGGAATTGATCTCATGTATCTTATTTTTTCAGGATACTCAACCGAATCGTTTTGAAAGCCGAAGACTTTGATCCGGTCAAATTTTGGCGCTACAATCGTGTCAAACTGTGTATTAAGCAGGCCAACCGTTTTTCCCTTCTTTTTATAAAAAATAAACCGGTCTTCGGAGAGGTATTTTAAAAAGTCATACCTGTCGCTAATGTCTGTAGCGGTACCTTTTTCGAAATTAATTAAATAGCAAGGAATATTATCTCCCTGGTTGGTATAATTGATATAGCCGATAGCTGTGTCGCTTTCGTTCATGCTAAATGACCAAAATACCGGTTTAACCACAAAGGTTCCGCAGGTATCGATCAATCCGAGCCCTTCATAGTTTTGATCGGTGGGCAATTTGGCATATTTTGCCGTCATGGGATAATGGTCTTTCAATTGGACGAAGGCAAATCCATGTTTATTGAACACACCATATTTTTTACCGTATTGGTTCTGATCGTTTTTAAAGAGTAACATTCCCAGTTCATAACAATTCTTTTCCTTGTTATACTGTAACACTCTGGTGTTGACACATTCCCGTTTCTGTGCAGTTGAAGTAATTGTCATCAGGATGACGACCCAAAAAATAACTCGTTTTTTCATCGTTTGGATTTTTGTCTTGTGAACTAATATGGTTTTTAAGGATGCATGATCAACGTGTAAATAGGCTGCGTCTTTTCTGTAAGTATGCATTAAAATTGTCAATGTAAAAGTAATGATATTTTTTTATTGAACAATCGAGGTTAAGTTTTGACTGAAGCTTTACACGGAAAATAGTTGGTAGACAAGCCTACAGACAGTCGCTGCTATTTTTATAAATAGCAATTTGACAAATAGTTAGTGCGCTATAACGATGAGTTTAGCTTAACGGGCAATGCTTGTTTTACCAGCGGTCTGTCAAGCATTATGGGTGTAGAGGGAGGAATGATGAGAAATGCGGCTGTTTTTCAAATGGTTGAAACTGGGGCTTACTCCGGTTTGATTAGGTAGAAGCAGCTTGTGCAGAAGAAGTTTCTCAAAAAAGGAATCTTTCCGATGAGAGTGGACAGTTTGCGGGGCTTTAATCCGAATTTTACTTCATAGTGAGGGTTAATGAAGTACAGTTGTTGAACGAGAATTGAGTAATTGGCTTTTTTGACGGTCTTCAGAAACCGTTCGATGGAACATTTTGTTTGTTTGATGCTGAGCAGTTCATTGATGGTGGCTTCCTGTTCGGAACAGCATTTCAGGAAGGAAACATACAACGATTTCGGGAGTAAATGAAGATAGGGAAAATTGGAGGCAAGTCGGCTTGAACAGATCTGTTGATGCCCTCCAAAAGGCATTTGCCAGGCCGGAAAACCGATAAAGACAAGACCGTTTGGCTTTAAATAGAGTGAGACCTTTTTTAAGAATTCTTCCTTGTTGTCAATGTGCTCGATGACGTCGTGAATGATAATCAGATCAAATGAGTTCGTTAGTTCCTTCAGCTTAAAAATATCTTCTGCAATCAGTGTGCCTTTCCATCCATTTTTTTCGAACATGGCTTTTGCCTGTTCAATTCTGATCGCCGCTATATCAACACCGGTGACTTGGCATCCCCTTTTAATGAAAGGAACCAGATT
>JAUZOU010000170.1 GCA_030706285.1 Bacteroidota bacterium | reverse complement strand
TCCCAGAAATGGTTGTAGGAAAACGTGACATAGGTTGATTTTTTACAGTCAAGCGCCCCGTCTCCTTTCACCTGATCGGCATCGCTCCCAGCCTCTCCATAAAAGAAATCGCATTGATGGACCCACACGTGGTCATTGCCTTGTTGCAATCCGACATCATCGCCTTCACTGCTGTTGCAATTCATAAAACCGATGTTCCGTACTTCCACATTCGATGCATTCTTGATGCGAAGGCCCCAGCCATCAGCTACAGCATCGTTGCCGACGCCTTCCACCGTGATGTAGCTCGACGGATTGTTGGCATTTTCAACGACCACATCCCCGTTCAACATATACGACAAGTCCGTGATCTGTCCCACCAGCCGGACAATCAACGGCCGTGTGTCCTTTCCTTTCTTGAAACCATCCAGAATGGTTTGCAACCCAACACACGGATTCTCACTGGCCCCTGAAACATCCAGCGAGATGGTATTCTTCGTTTTTCCGGTTATGTACAACACCACCGCCCTGTCTTTCGGCGTCCCGTCAGCCTGATAGGCCCCAGGCGTCCTGCCCTTCCAAAAGGCATAACCGGTACGATCATATGCTTTCACGATCAGTGAATCGGTCGTTGTGCCTTCTCCTTCTTTGCCCAAAATGACAGGCACAACCCGGACGGTATATTTTCCAGCCCTAAGGCCCGGGATATCGGCACGCTCACAGGTTTTGTAGCTTCGAATAAGCTGATCGTCGATTCGCTTGTCCGTGATACCTTCGCCACTGTAGTAAACATGATACGTCTGTATACTGTCCATCGGTTCCCAGGTAACATAAACCGACTCCAGCCATCCGGCCGCATGAGTGATCACCGGCCGCTGTGCGAAATTCACCATAGGAGCCAAACAGACAACGAAAAACAAAAGGCCTTTTTTAATCATAGATCACCTTGGCATTAGATTTTTAACTGGTTATGGCACAAATATATCAGTTTGAAAAAAGATGCATGTAGAGAAATTGATGCATTTCGTTAAATTATTGCAGTTTATAAGGGAAAAAACAATTTTTTTGGTCTGAAAAAAGGCAACAGAAAATTTGAATAGCTGAAAATTTCTGGTTAAATTAACCGGATGATTCTATTTGTTCTGTTACCTATTCGTTGACACCCGTTTCAAATCGTGTCAGCATGCAGCAGGGCTAATTTTTTGGGAATTCCGGTATAATTATTAAACAATTACTAATTATCAAACGTATGAGCACAGGAAAAGTTTTATTGGGCCTTCTGGCCGGAGTAGCCACGGGTGCCTTAATGGGTGTATTGTTTGCTCCGGATAAAGGAGTCAATACTCGCCGGAAAATCAGCTGTAAGGGAAAAGAGCTGAAAGACGATTTAACAGAAAAATTCGATGAAGTCATTGATGACATCTCTGAGAAATTCGAGCAGATGAAAAAGGATGTGAAAGACTACGCCGAAAAAACGACGGAGCCAGAAACGAAAAAAGAAAAGAAGGACGTGACGGAAACGGCCTAA
Source organism: Bacteroidota bacterium (assembly GCA_030706285.1). Taxonomy (GTDB): domain Bacteria; phylum Bacteroidota; class Bacteroidia; order Bacteroidales; family UBA1402; genus UBA8389. The sequence continues at coordinate 5,056 of JAUZOU010000170.1, read as the reverse complement.
GAAAGCCGACAGCCAACCTTTCCGGGAAAAAGTCCCAAACAACAATCAGAACATTTCATGAACAGGGAAAGCAATGGAGGACTATGGAAAATTAATTGAATCGCTGCTGGAAAGGATTTCCGACTATCTAAAAACGAACATTGAGTTGACCAGACTCAAACTAGCGGACAAGGCCTCGGACGTATTATCATCATTGATTTCACAGACCGTGGTCTTTGTCTTTGTTGCCTTATTCCTGCTTTTTTCGAATATAGGGTTGGCTTTATGGCTGGGTAAACTCCTTGGAAGTGCCTTTTTCGGATTCTTTGTGGTCGCTGCTTTTTATGGCATGCTGGGCCTGGTTATCCGTCTCTTTTGTTATCAATGGATGAAAAGAAAGGTCAGCGATTTCTTCATCAAACAACTATTCAAGTAACAACTATGCCAAGCATTCAGTCTACCGCCCAATTGAAGGAAGCCATCCGCCAGTTGGAATCGGAACGAATCGTCCAGAAACAGCAGTTGGAACAAAGCATTCGGCAAACTGTCGATAAACTCAACCCCATTAATCTGCTTGGAGACATCCTTCAGGAGGCTACGTCTGTCGTCCTTCAGGGAGACCGGCTACTAGGTAGTACGATAAGTTTGGCAACAAGTTTTCTGCTCAAAAGAATCATCACCGGCAAATCCGGCAACAAAATTCGAACGCTGTTAGGATTAGTGGCCGAATTTGGCATTAAAAACCTGATGAGAAAACATCGGGCAGCCATCGGACACATCAGCCAAAGGCTATTATTGTCGCTATTTCATAAAAAATAAAGCACTGATTTTTCAGATTGTTTCCGGCTTATCCGGATTTTTATAGGATTGAGCCACCAAGACCGGTTAGCTAACCATATTCCTTGCTGCCCCCGTCATAAAAATCGACCCGTCATAACAACCGAAAAGGCCGCCAGCACCACTTCGACCGGGCTCATTGGTAACGCCACAACATCGCTGGCAAACCAAGACTCAATGATACATTTTAACAACCTTCAGACTTTTAGGGTTGAGGTTGATGTGGTAATTGCCATCGGAGGTCATAGGATCCCCGTCTATATGATATTTGTTACTGTTCGTTTCAATATCGACAGGTCCATCTGAAACTAAGTATTTGATGTAGGTTGAATCCTTCAGGGTTCCTTTAAACAGCCTGATTACAAATGATATAGCATGAAGAAACGGAATATCTTTGAGCAAAATAATTTCAAATGTCCCGTCCATCGGATCTGATTTCGGCGAAATGTAGGCATTGTTGCCAAATTGCCTGGTGTTGGCAATACACATCATCTGAAAATGACCATGTTCTTGAATGTTGTCACCTGATATGCTGGCCAGGATTGGTTTGTAGGAGAAATACGTCCTGATGGTTGAAAAAATATAAGAGATGAAGCCTCTTTCACCGGACGTCTGAAACCGATGGGCGATCTCAGCATCCAAGCCTATTCCGGCCAGATTGAGAAAGTAATTGCCATTAATTTCAAGGACATCGATATCGAGCATATCTCCGGCAATGATTTTATTGATCAGGTTTTTTAAATCATTTTTAAAGCCCAGTTCATTGGCAAAGCCATTTCCGGATCCGAAAGGCAAAATTGCCAACGCTTTATCCTGACAATGAATCAGGTACTTGATCAATGAATTGACAGTGCCATCGCCGCCAACAGCCACAAAGACCTTATGCGTGTCAAACTCTTTTTTGATTTCCTGTTCAAAAGCTTGCAAATCATGGGTTATGATGTATTGGATATCATTTCCCATTTCCCGGATGGTTTTCATAACCAGGCGAATATTTCTCTTTCCGGCATTTGGATTGATAACGAGCAGAATTTCTGATTTTCTGATGCGAGGCATGACAAACGTAATAGGAAAATTTGTTAAAAAAATTGACCGACGAAATTACCCAATATTATCCAACCGCTGGCCATTTTAGGCAGTCCTTTTTTGGCCTTTAATGTTTTTTAATCAATCGCTTTCACATTTGACAGCCCCATTTATGAACTAAAAATCCGGGGGGGAAAAAACCTCAACAGCATAGCCAGCTGTTTGATCTCGCCCATCTTAATCATGCCAATGGCTTTCAGAATCTGGTTTTGGGTGTCTTCTCCGATACGTATGTTTGCCGTTTCCGCCTGATAGAACGTGATTTCAGGCAGGATATCGGAATAGACGTAAAAAAGGCCTAGAGGAATCGGAAATTATAGTTCCAGGATTTTATTACGAAATAGCCTTCTTAAATAAGGAATTTCTTGTAATTTTGCACATTATTTATTTAAATGAAATAAAAAAATCAATATCATAATGGGGAAAAATTTATTCAAGATATTCCTTTTATCAATATTTTCAATTTACTGTTTTACAGCTTGTAAAGATGATAGCAACTTAATTGAAGAGCAAAGCCGGTTGAGCGATTCCTATTGTTGTCCTCCAGTACCAGACGGACAAATAGGTGTCATTGCTTATACTAGCAGAAAAGGTCAATTTGTCGGTGCGGGATATGATGTTATGGGCGATTACTTGAGTATTTCTTCTGTTAAAAGTATGGTATTGGATCTTCCGGATGATGAATTGGATACAATCGTTGCCCGTTGCGGCTTTGCAACCACCTATGAGGGTGTGGATGCAAAAGACTTTCTTCGGTCGATCACAAAGAGCAACGATATTGACATACCGTCTTTATATTCGGACGACTTGTTATTTACGGGCACCATTCGCAATTCCGATCATTTTTCCGACGCAGATGATTACTCTTCTCAATATACATTTGTTTGCGAAGAACCTACCTGGACTGTAATAAGGGTACAAACAAGCACCATTTCAGCCAAAGCCTTGATACCTTACTTAACCGAACGATTTAAAAACGATTTGGAGGATTTGTCGCCGCAAGCACTGGTTGAACTATATGGCACTCATGTTTTGAAGACAGCTTATCTTGGTTCGCGTGTGCGGTCATTGTATAGGGCTGTCGTAGCTACGGATGAAAACGACTACGCACAACCCGCCTTTTACGGTTTGGCCGCTCGCCGAAAAAAAATATACAAAAACCATGAAGTCATTTCAACAGAACCCGAGAATGAAGTCGCAAAGAATCATGGATCGGCTATCTATGTAGCGTGTTGTGGTGGTGATAATAGTTGTTTGCCACATCTTCAATTGACGCCGAATGAAGTTATTGGCGACCCGATGGATCTTACCGAATGGAACCGGTCGTTGAATTCTTCCAATTATGCATTGAGTGAGCTTCATGGGTGCGACATGATTCCTCTTTATGACTTGGTTGCTGATCCGGTAAAGAAGGAACAAATCAAAAAGGCTATACAAGAATACATTCATGAGAATCAATTGCATGAAATATTGACAGTCCCTATCTATCAGGGCATCAACGGCATGCATCACCGTTATTTTATCTCGTATAAGGATTATTCTGAAAATGCCGGAACTACATGGACTTGCGAAGCCCCCTTGGGCGGCCTTTATGTTGAAATACAGCCTGAGACAAAACCTCTTTATCAATATACAAACGGGCAGAACGACCGTTTTTCATCGGAATATTATGCTGAAGGCATGGATGGAATGACTTTTCTTCGCATTGCCGGATATACCAACAAAAGCTATAATAGCCAGAACTGTACGATCCTATATGAAATCTGGAATGGACAAGATGATTACGCCTATACCACCGAAGACAAACAATCTTACGGCAAAAACGGAAGCTGGAAGAAGACCGGTAAGGAATGGTATATAAAAAAGATCTAGGATACGCCATGCCCGGCATAAAAAAAGGATGAACCCTATAAAAGATTCACCCTGATTTAAGAGCGGAAAACGGGACTCGAACCCGCGACCCTCAGCTTGGGAAGCTAATGCTCTACCACCTGAGCTATTTCCGCAAGTGGTTGGTGGCGCAAATTTACAAAAAGTTTGAAAATAACAGCAGTTATTTGTTATTTTTGAAGCGAGATGTGTATTTCCATTAAAAGAGAAAACGTTTTTCAACTTATGTCCTAGTGCTTTTCAGCAGACACAACATGGACTTTTCATTGGTTTGTAACCTAAATGTAATACCTTGTCACGACCTTCGTACCTGATTCCGGAACCAGATAAATGAATGACAATGGCTTAAGGGCCGAAAAAAATCAGACTAACCATGGTACAAAAAGTTGAATTGGAACTCGACATGCTGAAAAAAGAGACACTGGAAATGTGGACACTGGTGTTCAATCAGTTACAGCGTGCCGGAGAAGCGGTATTAACACTGGACAAAGATTTGGCCAGGGAGGTGATACTCCGTGAGAAACGGGTCAATGCCTTCGAAATCAAGATAGACAGGGATGTTGAAGATGTGATTGCGCTGTACAATCCGGTGGCGGTGCAACTGCGGTTTTCGATTGCCATTCTCAAGATTAATGCCGACCTGGAACGGATTGCCGATTTTGCCGAAGGCATGGCCCGGTTCGTACTGGATTATAAAGAACCTTCGCTCGATCCGGAACTGATCGACCGGTTGCGGTTGCCGGAAATGCTCGACAAGGTGGAGGAAATGCTTAGAACCTTGCATGAATCGATGGATAAGGAAAGCACATCGTTAGCCGCCAAAGTTTTTGAGATGGATTCGGTAGTGGATGACATCACTCATCTGGCACCGGCTGTTCTGGAAGCGTTCATTTTGGAAGACCCTGCTGCCAATGCACTGTCTGCCCTGCATCTGTCTGCCATTTTCCGTAAACTGGAACGGGTAGGCGACCACTGTACCAACATCGCCGAAGAAATCATTTTTTACCTGGATGCAAAGGTGCTGAAGCATCAGGGCAAAACCGTTCAGGAATAACTTGTAACGCATGAGTAAAACACGCATTTTAGTGGTCGACGATGAAGAAGACCTGTGTGAGATTCTTCAGTTTAACTTGGAAGCCGAAGGGTATGAAGTCGATACGGCTTATTCGGCAGAAGAAGCACTGGAGAAAGAGTTGGCCGGTTATCAGCTGCTCATTCTCGATGTGATGATGGGTGGCATTTCCGGTTTCAAGATGGCCGATAT